>DATMIN010000173.1:0-2694 GCA_035554275.1 Burkholderiaceae bacterium | reverse complement strand
GCGTCCCCGCGCCGGTGATCAGGTTCAGCTTGCCGAGATCGGGTGCGTTGACGATCAGCCCCGGCTGCGCCTCGAGGATCACGCGGTACTGGTTGGTCTCGGTGAAGATCGTCGAGACGATGCGCTGGCCGAACGCGCTGTACAGGGCATCGTCGACCGAGCTCGCGGTGACGCCCAGCCGCGCCGCGGTGTCGCGGTTGACGTCGATGTACGCGGCCAGGCCCTGCGCGCCGGCGTCGCTGCTGACGTTGCGCACCTGCGGCACCTCGCGCAGCCGCTCGACCAGCTTGCCCATCCACAGCGTGATCGTCGCGCTGTCGACGCCCTCGAGCGAGACGCGGTACTGCGTCGGCCCGGTCTCGGCGTCAATCGTCAGGTCCTGCGTCGGCTGCAGGTACAGCGTCGCGCCGGCCACCTGGCGCACGCGCTCGCGCAGCCGCTCGATGATGGCCTGCTGGTCGGCGTGGCCCTTCTTCAAATTGATCAGCAGGCTGCCGGCGTTCAGGCTGGTGTTGTTGGCCGCGTCGACGCCGACGAACGAACTCAGGCTCTCGACATCGGGGTCGACCAGCAGCGCGCGCGCCGCGTCCTGCTGCAGCTGCGCCATGCGGTCGTACGAGACGTCTTGTGCGGCCTGGATGCGGCCCTGCAGCTGGCCGGTGTCCTGGGTCGGGAACAGACCCTTCGGGATCGCGAGGTACAGCAGCACCGTGACGACGAACGTCGCGAGCGCGACCAGCAGCGTCAGCGCGCCGTGGTCGATGACCCAGCTCAGCGAGCGGTCGTAGCGCTGCATCACGCCGTCGAAGAACGCCTGCGCCCGCGCCGCGATGGCGCTCGGCTTCTTCTCGGCGGCACCGTGCTTGGCTTTCAGCCAACGCGCCGACATCATCGGCACCAGCGTCAGCGAGACGATCGCCGAGATCAGGATCGTGATCGCCAGTGTCACCGCGAACTCGCGGAACAGCCGCCCGACCACATCGCTCATGAACAGCAGCGGGATCAGCACCGCGATCAGCGAGACGGTGAGCGAGATGATCGTGAAGCCGATCTGCGTCGCCCCCGTCAGCGCCGCCTTCATCGGCGGCTCGCCCTCCTCGATGTAGCGGGCGATGTTCTCGATCATGACGATCGCGTCGTCGACGACGAAGCCGGTCGCGATCGTCAGCGCCATCAGGCTCAGGTTGTTGAGCGAGTAGCCGAGCAGGACCATCAGCCCGAACGTGCCGATCAGCGAGATCGGCACCGCGATGCTCGCGATCACGGTCGCGCGCAGGCTGCCGAGGAACGCGAAGATCACCAGCACGACGAGCACGACCGCGAGGATCAGCTCCATCTCGACATGCTCGACCGACGCGCGGATGCCGGCCGTGCGGTCGCTCAGCACCTCGATCTTCAGCGCCGCCGGCAGCCCGGCCTGCAGCGTCGGCAGCTGCTTCTTGATCGCGTCGACGGTGGCGATCACGTTCGCGCCGGGCTGGCGCTGGACGTTCATGATGATCGCCGGCTGCAGCTCGCGAGAAAGCGACGATCCGGGGCTGCCGAAGCAGCCGGCGTGGCCTTCGTCGCAGTCGGTGCCGGCCCACGCGCCGAGCTGGTTGTTCTCGGCGCTGCTGACGACGCGCGCCACGTCGATCATGCGGATCGGCGCGCCGTTCTTGTACGCGATGATCAGGTTCTTGTAGTCGTCGACGGTGACGAGCTGGTCGTTCGAGTTGATCGTGTAGGCGCGCTTCGGGCCGTCGAAGCTGCCCTTCGCGGCGTTCGAGTTCGCCGAGCTGATCGCGGTGCGGAGCGTGTCGAGGCCGATGCCGTACGACGCGAGCGACTGCGTGTCGGCCTGGATCCGCACCGCCGGCCGCTGCCCGCCCGACAGCGACACCAGCCCGACGCCGCTTACCTGGCTGATCTTCTGCGCGAGCCGCGTGTTGACGAGGTTCTGCACCTCGGTCAGCGGCAGCGCATCCGACGTGACCGCCAGCGTCAGCACCGGCGCGTCGGCCGGGTTCACCTTCGCGTAGACCGGCGGCGCGGGCAGATCCGCCGGCAGCAGCGAGCCGCCGGCGTTGATCGCGGCCTGCACCTCCTGCTCGGCGACATCGAGCGTCAGCCCGAGCGAGAACTGCAGCGTGATGATCGAGACGCCGGCCGCGCTCGTCGAGGCCATCCGGTCGAGGCCGGCCATCTGGCCGAACTGGCGCTCGAGCGGCGCGGTGACGGTGTTGCTCATCACCTCGGGGCTGCCGCCGGGGTACAGCGTCTGCACCTGGATCGTCGGGTAGTCGACCTGCGGCAGCGCCGACAGCGGCAGGAACTTGAAGCCGACCATGCCCGCGAGCACGATCGCCAGCATCAGCAGCGAGGTCGCGACCGGGCGCTCGATGAACGGGCGCGAGGGGCTCATCGAGAAACGCTCTCCGTCGGGCTCGTCATTGCGTCGGACCGCCGCCCTCGCGGCGCCGCGCCTGCTGCTGCTGCCAGCGCTCGAGCGCGGCCGGGTCGCCGCGATCGAGCGCCTCGAGGAAGCGCTTGCGGCGCTCGAGCTGCTCGGGGTCGTCCTTCACCATGTCGAGCATGCGCTGGCGCTGCTCGGGCGTGGGCAGCGCGATCGACGCGGCGCTCGCGCCCGACGCGGCCGAGGCCGCCGGTGCCGCCGGGATCGGCGCGTCGCGCCCCGGGCCGGCCGCACCACCC
>DATMIN010000172.1:0-9528 GCA_035554275.1 Burkholderiaceae bacterium | reverse complement strand
CTTGGCCCGGGCGAAATCGGCGTCGTTGAATGCGCCGGGGTGCCGAGGCCCGCACGGCGGAGTAGACGTTAAAGCCCGAAGCGACGGTCTGCATCATGGCCCCCTTCGACAGCTACCGACTGAGCGAACGAAGGCTCGATTGGTCGTCCCACTCGGCCCCAAGCATCTTCCAATTCAAATCAGTTGTAGTCCGTCCAGTGTCGTAGTGCAAGAAACGTAACCACAATATTGTGGGCTCTAGGGGCTCGGGAAAACCCTTTCACATCAAGCATGCTTTCGTCGCAACCGCGGAAATCAGTCTTTGCTGAATCCACTCGTAGGAGGCGACCTTGCCCCTGCATTTCCGGACACGGCCTAGACGCAATGCGGCGCCGGTCGTGAAGGCGGGTTGCTCCCGTTGCCCGCCTGAACTCAGCGCGTTTGACGTGGGCCGACATTCCACGCGTCGAATACTTCCACGCTGGCGCCGTTCTTGCGTAGCGCATGGGCGACCGCCAGTCCCATCGGCCCCGCGCCGATGACCGCGATCCGCGGCGCCGAGCCCGCAAAATTCATACTGCCAACTGAATCTGACACCGTGTCCTTCGCGCGGAACAGGGGCTGCCCGAACACAAGGAATCCTCATGCCTGACGATGACTCCCGTACGACGGCACAGCAGTCCGAGCGAGCCATCGGGTCGACCGGTTTCCGCACTCCGGGCTGGCAGGCGGTGGGTCTGTTCGCCTTGCTGCTGCTGGCCTCTGCGCGGTTCGCGCCGACAGCCATTCGCCGCTGGGACTTGGGGGAGTTGGAGCAACGCGTTCGCTACCAAGCCGCCACCCTCGGCCCCAACTACTTCGAGTTCGGCGCCGTCCGTCGGGGACTGGGCGGCTCGATCGTGCATCTCCTTTCGCCGAACCTCGCGGAGGCCACGGTCGCCTTCCACCTCGTATTCGCCACCGGACTGGCCTTGGCAATCGCTTGGCTGTTTCGTCGCCTGCAGGTGCCCGCCAGCGCCCGTGGCGCATTCGCGATCATTGCGCTGGTCATCATGCTTCAGTGGGGAAGCGACGGCGGGCGGACAGACATGGCAGTGGCCTGCGTACTCGGCTGCACGGCGCTTGCATTTCGCTGCGGCCGGCCGGGGCTGGGCGCAGGGTTCGTCGGGCTGGGGCTGTTCATACACGAGGCCAGCGTCATCTTCGGCGTGCCACTGCTGGCCGCGTTGATGATGCAATCACGGGCCGGGTCCCGGTCCGATCGAGGCCAGTGGATCGCCGTCGCGGGTGTGATCGGCCTGGCGCTGGGCGCCTATGCCGGGCTGAACCATCTGCCGCATGCCGACCCTGCCGACGTGGCCGCAGTGGTGCGAAGCAAGCTCTCGCCGCACCAGCGCGTGGAACTGGCGCTGTATTTCGCGTTGAGCGGGATCAGGGGCGTCAAAACCAGCGTGTGCCAGAACCTCACCGACCCGAGCTATTGGGTCCACCCTTTCGGCGGGCTCGCGGTGATGGGCCTGACGTGTTCGGCACTCGGCGGACGGGTCGGGCCACACTGGAAATGGGCGCTGCTGGCGTCGCTGCCTGGCTTCGTGTTCCTGAGCGTGGTGGCAAACGACATATCCCGCTGGACCATGCTCGGTTGCTTCAACATCTGGCTGCTGGCCGCGACGACACCGGGTCGTGCAGCCCGGAGCAGGCTCCGAGGGCTGGCGCCGCCGGGGCTGGCGCTGGCGTTTATTCCTCTCGTGCTGAGCGGCCCGCAGATCATCGAGAGCCGCATGTTCGCGCCGAGCCCCCTCATCGAAGCCGCGGTGAGAGCCCTCGGCGGCGCGCGAACACCGAGCGTCGAGGAAGCACTCGACCGCTGCGACCCGACATGGGCACAAGCCTTGACCCGGAATTGATCGCGGGCGGTCAACCGGCGGGGCGAAAAGAGAATCGCTTGTGACCGATGTATGACGTGACCGACGCAACACCCAAACCGATCAGATGAGCGATGAACTCCGCGTGGTAGTCGAACCCCAGCGCCGGGAATACTCGCCGGACCAGTCCGACGCTGACGCACCAGGTCACCGCGACCGACACGATGTTGACGATCGCAAACCGTCCCAGTTCGGAGCCGGCGGAACGCCCCGAGGCGTCGAACACGAACAGACGCGTCAGGATGTAGGCCGTCAGCATGCCCACCAGGTGCGACAGAAGCACGGCCAGCTCATACGGCAGCCATTTCGACAGCAGGACCCGGGCACCCAGATTGAACGGCACCGATGCCCCGGCCGCGAGCACAAAGCGAACGAACTGGCGGGAGTCGCCGCGGTCCGACCTCATCGCGGAACCGGCCCGCTTCCCAGCCCCGGCCGCGGGACGTCTGCGGCTCGGACAGCCGCGCCGAGCGAACGGGGCAGGAGCGCGCGATTGGCGGCATAGGCCTCGAGGTGAATCCGCGCGAGGTTGTCGCAAAGGCCGCCAACCGGGCTGAGCGCCAGGCTGCCGAGCATCAGTGGAGCGAAGCCGACGGGCCACGCCATCAGCCGGCCGACAGTCGGCGAGAGCGGAACAGTGCGCGATTGGGCAGCAACAAGCATGGGCTGGAGCGATACAAGCTTACCAACGCCGTGACCCGGGACAGGCTAGGGTGGGTTTGCTGGCAAACCCGGCACGGTGCACGAACCGTGCCGCCTATCATTCGCCGTTCCGACGCCTAGCGCCTGTCAAACCCTTCTGGAATCGACCCATGAAACTTCGCGGCTCCATCCTCTCGACCCTCGCCGCGGCCGCGCTGCTCGGCGCCGCCGGCACGGCGCTTGCCGCCAAGACGCTGGTCTACTGCTCCGAGGGCAGCCCGGAAGGCTTCAACCCGCAGTACTACACCACCGGCACCACGGCCGACGCGGCCTCGGTGCCGATGTACAACCGGCTCGTCGAGTTCGAGATCGGCACGACCAAGATCATTCCGGGCCTGGCCGAAAGCTGGACCGCCGCGCCCGACGGCCTGAGCTACACCTTCAAGCTGCGCAAGGGCGTGAAGTTCCATTCGTCGGCGAAGTTCACGCCGAGCCGCGACTTCAACGCCGACGACGTGCTGTTCTCGTTCAACCGCATGGCCGACGCGTCGATGCCGAAGACCACGCCGGGCACGACGTACGCGTACTTCGACGACATGGACATGAAGAACATCGTCGACAAGGTCGAGAAGGTCGATCCGATGACGGTGCGCTTCGTGCTGAAGAAGCCTGAGGCGCCGTTCATGGCCAACATGGCGATGGACTTCGCGTCGATCCTGTCGGCCGAGTACTTCGACAAGATGAAGGCCGCGGGCACGCCCGACGTGCCGGATCGCGAGCCGATCGGCACCGGCCCGTTCGCGTTCGTCTCGTACCAGAAGGACGCGGTGATCCGCTACAAGGCCAACGACGCCTACTGGGGCGGCCGGCCGAAGATCGACAACCTGGTCTACGCGATCACCACCGACGCGTCGGTGCGGTACGCGAAGCTCAAGGCCGGCGAGTGCCACGCGATGGCGTTCCCGAAGCCGGCCGACGTGGCGCTGATGAAGAACGAGCCGGCGATCAACCTGGTGCAGCAGAACGGCCTGAACGTCGGCTACATCGCGTTCAACGTCGAGAAGAAGCCGTTCGACAGCAAGCAGGTGCGCCAGGCGCTGAACCTCGCGGTGAACAAGAAGGCGATCCTCGACGCGGTGTTCCAGGGCGCCGGCGCGGTCGCGAAGAACCCGATCCCGCCGACGCTGTGGAGCTACAACGACAAGGTCGCCGACTACGCCTACGACCCGGCCAAGGCGAAGGCGCTGCTGGCGCAGGCCGGCTACCCGAACGGCACCGAGGTCGAGCTCTGGTACCTGCCGGTGACGCGCCCGTACAACCCGGACGGCAAGCGCATGGCCGAGCTGATCCAGTCCGACTGGGAGAAGGTCGGCGTCAAGGCCAAGCTGATCACCTACGAGTGGGGCGAGTACCGCAAGCGCAGCAAGACCGGCGAGCAGCACTCGATCATGTTCGGCTGGTCGGGCGACAACGGCGACCCCGACAACTTCTTCAACGTGCTGCTCGGCTGCGCGGGGGTCAAAGGCGGCGGCAACCTCGCGCGCTGGTGCAACAAGGACTTCGAAGAGCTGGTGCAGAAGGCCAAGCTCGTGACCAAGCAGGCCGACCGCGCCGCGCTGTACGAGAAGGCGCAGGTCATCGCCAAGGAAGAGGCGCCGTGGATCACGATCGCGCACTCGGTGCGCTTCGACCCGCTGCGCAAGGAAGTGATCGGCTACAAGATGGATGCAACTGGTCACCACTACTTCGACAAGGTCGATCTGGCGGACAAGTAGCCCCGGAGCGGCCTTGCGCACGCTGCGGTCCCGGGTGACCACCACGCGGGAATGGATTTTGCTCGGCTCCCGTGTGCTGTTACGCGGGCAGTCCTGCCGTGAACGATCATCCGCCTGTGCCGTCCCCACCCGCCGCTTCCCCACGCGTCCATCACGCCGACGGCTTGCGTGCGGTCGCCGCGCTCTGGGTGTTCCTGTTTCACATCTCGCAGGCCACCTACCTCGATCGGCTGCGCGCGCAGCTGCCGGGCGCGCTGAATGCCATGCTGTTCGACCACGGCGTCCTGGGCATCGCGATCTTCTTCGTGCTGAGCGGCTTCGTGGTGGCGCTCGCCGCCGGGCCCGGGGCAGCGTCGCCGCCGTCGTTCGGCGCTTTCCTGATGCGCCGGTTGGTGCGCCTGACGCCGCCGTACTACGCGTCGATCGCCGCGACGCTCGCGCTGATGGCGGCCTGGGCGATCTGGTCGAGCGGGCCGGTGCGTTGGCCGTCGCAGGCATCGATCGTCGCGCACCTGCTGTACCTGCAGGATGCGTTCGGCTTTCCCGAGATCAACGGCGTCTACTGGACGCTCGTGGTCGAGCTGCAGTTCTACGCGCTGTATGCGTTGCTGACGCTGCTGGCGCAGCGTGTCGCCCCGGCCTCGAAGCAGCACGGCGCGCGCATCGCGATGTTCGCGGTCAGCGCCGGGGTGTCGATGTTCGTCGCGACCGGCGACCTGCCGGCGCCGGCCTGGTTCGGCAACATGGCGCAATCCTGGTGCGCGTTCGCCGCCGGCGTGCTCGGCGGCTGGGCCTGGACGCAGGGCGGCGCGGCCGTCTGGGCGAGCCGTGGCGTGATCGCCGCGTTCGCCCTGCTCGCGCTCAGCGGCCCGCCGCACGCGACCGGCTACTTCATCGTCAGCGCGCTCACCGCCGTGGTGCTGAGCGAGGCGCGCCTGCTCGGGCCGCTGCCGGGCTGGCTCGCGAGCACGCCGCTGCGCAGGCTCGGCGCGGTGTCGTACAGCTTCTACCTGCTGCATGCGCCGCTGATGTTCCTCGGCTTCGGGATCGTCCATCACCTGCTGCCGCCGAGCGCCGCGGCCGATCTCGTCGGGCTCGCGGCGAGCCTGGCGATCTGCCTCGTCGCGTCGGCCGCGATGCAGCGCTGGGTCGAGGCGCCGAGCCAGCGCTGGAGCCGGCGCATCGGCCCGCACGGCGCGCTGCGCCGGCCGGTGCTCGCCGAGCGCTAGGCCGCGCTCGCGCGGCGGCTCTCCGGCCCCGCCGATGATCGCCTTCCTGCTCAAGCGCCTGGCGCTCGTCGTGCCGACCTTCATCGGCATCACGCTGCTGGTGTTCTCGCTGATCCGGCTGATCCCGGGCGACCCGGTCGAGGCGCTGTCGGGCGAGCGCGGCATGGACCCGGCGCGCTACCAGCGCCTGATCCACGAGTTCGGCCTCGACCGGCCGCTGCCGCTGCAGTACGCCGAGTACGTCTGGCGCGCGCTGCACGGCGACCTCGGCCTGTCGACGATCACGCACGAGTCGGTGTTCCGCGAGTTCGTCGCGCGCTTTCCGGCGACGATCGAGCTCTCGGTCTGCGCGATGCTGCTCGCGCTGGCGATCGGGCTGCCGGCCGGCATCGTCGCCGCGGTCAAGCGCAACACGGTGTGGGACTACTCGGTGATGGGCGCGTCGCTGACCGGCTTCTCGATGCCGATCTTCTGGTGGGGGCTGCTGCTGATCCTGACCTTCTCGGTGGGCCTGGGCTGGACGCCGGTGTCGGGCCGCATCGCGGTGCAGTTCGACGTGCCGCCGGTGACCGGCTTCATGCTGGTCGACGCGCTGCTGTCGAGCGACAAGGGCGCGTTTCGCAGCGCGCTGTCGCACCTGGTGCTGCCGGCGATCGCGCTCGGCACGATTCCGCTCGCGGTGATCGCGCGCATGACACGCTCGAGCATGCTCGAGGTGCTGCGCGAGGACTACGTGCGCACCGCGCGTGCGAAGGGCGCATCGACGTTGCGCGTCGTCGGCATCCACGCGCTGCGCAACGCGCTGATCCCGGTCGTCACCACGGTCGGGCTGCAGGTCGGCACGCTGCTGGCCGGCGCGATCCTGACCGAGACGATCTTCTCGTGGCCCGGCATCGGCAAGTGGATCGTCGAGGCGATCGGCCGGCGCGACTACCCCGCGGTGCAGGGTGGCCTGTTGATGACCGCCAGCGTGATCATCGCGGTGAACCTGATCGTCGACCTGCTGTACGGCGTGATCAACCCGCGCATCCGGCGCCACTGAACCGGTATCGAACCGATGAGCGCCGTCCTCGAGCAAGCCCCGCCGTCGCCGTTCGCGGAGCTGTGGCGCGACTTCCGCCGCAACCGCGGCGCGATGATCGGCCTGGCGGTGATCGTGCTGCTGGTGCTCGCCGCGCTGCTCGCCGACGCGATCGCGCCGTATTCGCCGAAAGAGCAGTTCAGCGACGCGGTGCTGAAACCGCCGTCGCTGCAGCCGGTCGGCGGCCATGTGTTCGTGCTCGGCACCGACCCGGTCGGGCGCGACCTGCTGTCGCGGCTGATCCACGGCACGCGGCTGTCGCTGCTGATCGGCTTCGTCTCGGTGGCGCTGTCGCTGAGCGGCGGCGTGCTGCTCGGCCTGTGTGCCGGGTTCTTCCGCGGCTGGGTCGAGTTCACGATCATGCGGCTGATGGACATCATGCTCGCGCTGCCGAGCCTGCTGCTCGCGGTCGCGGTGGTCGCGATCCTCGGCCCGGGGCTGATGAACGCGATGGACGCGATCGCGATCGTGATGCTGCCGCACTTCGTGCGCCTGACGCGCGCCGCGGTGATCGGCGAGATGGGCAAGGATTACGTCGCCGCGTCGCGCATCGCCGGCGCCGGCACCTTGCGGCTGATGTTCGACACCGTGCTGCCGAACTGCGCCGCGCCGCTGATCGTGCAGGCCACGCTGGGGTTCTCGACCGCGATCCTCGACGCCGCCGCGCTCGGCTTCCTCGGCCTCGGTGCGCAACCGCCGACGCCCGAGTGGGGCTCGATGCTGGCGAGCGCGCTCGAGTTCATCCAGAGCGCCTGGTGGGTCGTGACCTTGCCGGGGCTGGCGATCCTGGTCTCGGTGCTCGCGTTCAATTTGATGGGCGATGGGCTGCGCGACGCGCTCGACCCGCGACTGAAGCGATGAGCCTTCTGGAAGTCAGCGACCTCGGCGTCGAATTCGGCGTGCACCGCGCGGTCGACAACGTCAGCCTGCACGTCGACGCCGGCGAGGTGCTCGGCATCGTCGGCGAATCGGGCTCGGGCAAGAGCGTGACCGCGCTCGCGCTGATGGGCCTGATCGACGAGCCGGGCCGCGTTCACGCGCAGCGGATGCAGTTCGACGGCCGCGACCTGCTGACGATGGCGCCGCGCGAACGCCGCGCGCTGCTCGGCCGCGACATCGCGATGATCTTCCAAGACCCGATGGCGAGCCTGAACCCGTGCTTCACGGTCGAGTACCAGCTCGTCGAGACCTTGCGGCTGCACGAGGGCGGCAGCAAGCGCGCGCTGCGCGCTCGCGCGCTCGAGCTGATGCGGCAGGTCGAGATCCCCGACGCCGCGCGGCGCCTCGGCGCCTATCCGCACCAGCTCTCGGGCGGCATGAGCCAGCGCGTGATGGTGGCGATGGCGATCGCCTGCCGGCCGCGCCTGCTGATCGCCGACGAGCCGACGACCGCGCTCGACGTGACGATCCAGGCCCAGATGCTCGCGCTGCTGCTGCGCCTGCAGCGCGACAGCGGCATGGCGCTGATGCTGATCACGCACGACCTCGGCGTCGTCGCCGAGATCGCGCAGCGTGTGCTCGTGATGTACGCCGGCCAGGTGGTCGAGACCGCGCGTGTGCCCGAGCTGTTCGATGCGCCGCGCCATCCATACACCGAGGCGCTGCTCGCCGCGCTGCCCGAGCACAACGCCGGCGCGCGCCGGCTGCGCTCGATGGCCGGCATGGTGCCGGGCGCGTACGACCGGCCCGCCGGCTGCCTGCTCGCGCCGCGCTGCCCGCGCGTGCAGCCGCGCTGCCGCGCCGAGCGGCCGGCGCTCGACGGCGATGTCGGCGCGCAGGCGCGTTGCTTCTATCCGCTGTCTGCGCCTCCGGAGGCCGCATGAGCGACGCCGCACCGCCGGTGCTCGAAGCGCTCGCGCTCGCGAAGCACTACCCGGTCTCGACCGGCTGGCTGAAACCGAAGGCGCTGGTGCGCGCGCTCGACGGCGTGTCGTTCGCGCTGCCTGCCGGCACGACGCTCGCCGTGGTCGGCGAATCGGGCTGCGGCAAGAGCACGCTGGCGCGCCAGCTGACGATGATCGAGGCGCCGAGCAGCGGCGCGCTGCACGTCGCGCGCGCCGGCCAGCCGCTGGCCGACGTCACGCACGCCGACGCGGCGCAGAGGAAGCAGCTGCGCCAGCAGGTGCAGATGGTGTTCCAGAACCCGTTCGCGAGCCTGAACCCGCGCAAGAAGATCCGCCTGGCGCTCGAGGAGCCGCTCGCGATCAACCACACCGAACTCTCCGCCAGCGCGCGCGCCGAGCGCGCTGGCGCGATGCTGGCGCGCGTCGGCCTGCGGCCCGAGCATGGCGCGCGCTACCCGCACATGTTCTCGGGCGGCCAGCGCCAGCGCATCGCGATCGCGCGCGCGCTGATGCTGCAGCCTTCGATCGTCGTGCTCGACGAGCCGGTGTCGGCGCTCGACGTGTCGATCCAGGCGCAGGTGCTGAACCTGCTGATGGATTTGCAGGACGACACGCGCGTCGCCTACGTCTTCATCTCGCACAACCTCGCGGTCGTCGAGCTGATCGCCGACGAGGTGCTGGTGATGTACCTCGGCAAGGTCGTCGAGCGCGCGCCGAAGGCGGCGCTGTTCGCCGTGCCGCGCCACCCGTACACGCGCGCGCTGCTCGCGAGCACGCCGCGCATCGACCGGGCCCAGCGCCGCGAGCGCCAGGTGCTCGGCGGCGAACTGCCGTCGCCGGTGAATCCGCCGAGCGGCTGCGCATTCCACCAGCGCTGCCCGTTCGCGGTCGAGCGCTGCCGCGTCGAGGTGCCGGCGCTTCGCCCGCTCGGCGGCGGCGTGCAGGTGGCCTGCCACCGCGTCGACGAGATCGGCTGACGCGCCGCCCTCAGCGCCGCGACCGCGCCGCGTGCAGCAGCGCGCGCAGCCCGCGCGGCTCGGGGCGGGCCGCCGG
>DATMIN010000171.1:0-15209 GCA_035554275.1 Burkholderiaceae bacterium | reverse complement strand
GGCGCGACCGGCGCCGACTCGCTCGCGGCCTTCGTCAAGCGGCTCGCAACGCCGCGCGCGGTCTGGCTGATGGTGCCGGCCGGCGTCGTCGATGCCACGCTCGCCGACCTGCTGCCGCTGCTCGAGGCCGGCGACACGCTGATCGACGGCGGCAACTCGTATTACGTCGACGACATCCGGCGCGCGCAGGCGCTGGCCGAGCGCGGACTGCACTATGTCGACGTCGGCACCAGCGGCGGCGTGTGGGGGCTGGAGCGCGGCTACTGCATGATGATCGGCGGCGAGCCCGCGACGGTGAAGCGGCTCGACCCGATCTTCGCGACGCTCGCGCCCGGCGTCGGCGACATCCCGCTCACGCTCGGCCGCAGCGGCGCCACCAGCGCCGAGCACGGCTACCTGCACTGCGGCCCGAACGGCGCCGGCCATTTCGTCAAGATGGTCCACAACGGCATCGAGTACGGAATGATGGCCGCCTACGCCGAGGGCCTGGCGATCCTGAAGGCCGCCAACGTCGGCAGCGCGAGCCACGCGCACGACGCCGAGACCACGCCGATGCGCGTGCCCGAGCACTACCAGTACGAGCTGCCGGTGCACGACATCGCCGAGGTCTGGCGCCGCGGCAGCGTGATCGCGTCGTGGCTGCTCGACCTGACGGCCAACGCGCTGAACGAGGACCCGCAACTCGCCCGGTTCTCGGGCCACGTCTCGGATTCCGGCGAAGGCCGCTGGACGATCCAGGCCGCGATCGACGAGGCCGTGCCGGTGCCGGTGCTGACGGCGGCGCTGTATGCGCGGTTCAGCTCACGCGGGGAGGCGGAGTTCCAGAACCGGGTGTTGAGTGCGATGAGGTTTGGGTTTGGGGGGCATGTGGAGAAGAAGGGGTGAGGCGGAGGTTGCTGCTCCTGACGCATCTGATGCGATATCATCAGATGCGAATCGCCTCGGGAGCAGCGCCATGCGCACCACACTCGACGTTGATGACGACATCCTCGCCACGGCCAAGGAGATCGCGCGCCGTGAGAACCGAACGGCCGGACAAGTGCTGTCCGATCTGGCGCGCCAGGCGCTGACCCAGGCCAGTAGCGCGACTGGACCTGCAAGGCGTGCGTCTGCAGCGCTGCACGGCTTTCGTCCGTTCGCATCACGCGGCGCGGTCGTGACGAACGCGGTCATCGGGAAGCTGCGCGACGAAGGCGAGTATTGAATGGCCGCGTCGCGCGACAAGGCTGCGCCGCAGATCGGGGTACGCGAGCCTCGCGCACGCTACGTCTCGGCGCAGCCGGCAGCCCGACGGGTCGAACCCGATGCGCCGCGGCGTGCGCTGCTCGACGTGAACGTGCTGATCGCGCTGCTTGATTCCGACCATGTGCACCACGCCCGCGCCGGGGCCTGGCTCGGCGAGCACATTGCCGCCGGCTGGGCCTCGTGCGCGATCACGCAGAACGGCTGCGTGCGCATCATGTCGCGGCCGGGCTACCCGAACGCGCTGCCCGCCGCACGCGTGGCGCAGCGCCTGCGCGAGGCGACCGAGACGGATCATCACCTGTTCGTACCGAGCGACCTGAGCCTGCTCGACACGCGTCGCTTCGACACCGACCAGTTGCTGGGGCATCGGCAGGTGACCGGCGCCTGGCTGCTGGGGCTGGCGGTTCGGCATGAACTGAGGTTTGTGACCTTCGATGCCGGGGTGACGACGCGGATCGTGCGCGGGGTGGGGGCGGGGCACGTGGTCGTGCTTTGAGCACGGCGGGCAATGGCCCGTGGTCTGCTGCGTCGCAGGTCACCAGAAGTTCGGCGTGGGTCGAGGTCGGATCCATCCGAATCTCCGACGCCCCGATGGATGGGCGACTCTTGCCGCGAAGCTTGGCGGCAGGCGAGCCCGTGCCCGGCCATCCCCCAAATCGACGACTCGCGGCAAAGAGGGGCGCTGCAGAATCGGGGTGCCGTCGGCGGAGGGCGAGTCAAGACCCGCTCGTGGCTGGATTGCCGATGTCTCGCGATCCAGGTTTTCAACCATAAACGAGGAGCGTCCGCATGGGAAGCATTCACGCACGAATCGGTGTGGCAGTTCGACTGCTGTCAATGGTCGCGGGAGTGCTGATCGCTACCTCGACGGTACACGCACAAGTTCGATTGCTTAGCGGCGGTACGGTTGTCTGTGACTTCAGCAACGCTACCGGTTCCACGAGGCTTTGCACGGAAAGCAATCCCGTGCCCGTCACGGTCTCCGCGGTTGGCAAATTTACCAACTTGTGTGCCGTGACGTTGGATGGGGTGGTAAAGGTCAAGAAGACATCCGGCCAAAAAAAGATCTACTGGAAGCTACAAAGCAACGATGCGAGCCTGCTCGCCAAAGTCGATTTTGGATCCCTCGGGATCGCGATGTTCGATGCCGACGAGATCCAGCCGGACTGCCAAGGCAACCGGTGTGGGTTCGGCGGATCAAGCGCTCACGTCGACAAGAAGGTCTTCTTCGCCACGCACCAGAGCAACTCCGCTCAACATACGGAAGTGAGCTATGTCCCGCTCGTGTTCCTGACATGGGACAGTTCGCAGCCGCCGACGATGTGCGCCGCCATCGACCCGCGGATCGTCAGCGACTGAGAAGCTAACGCCGTCCGGAGCCCGCTCGCGACGTCGTCACGGGCTGGCGACCGTCGCCAGCGCCGCCAGTCGTCTTCCGAGTTCCGAGTTCGGACCCGCCTCGATCTGAGACGCGATCACCCGCGCGCGATCGAGCGCCGCGCCTGACGCTCGGAGGTCGTCGCTCAAGCGCTCGATCTCGGCGCGGTGGCACAGCAGGACCGCCTCATTGAGCGGGTCGGAAACCTCGCGCATCATGCTTTCGGCAGTCTCCAGTGAGGCGCGCGCCGCACTGAGGTAGCCCAGCCGTGCAAGCGCCAGCGCCCGATAGCCGCGGTACTGACTCTCGGAGCGCCGATTCGCCGACGCCCGGGCTGCTTCGATGGCCGCATCGAAGCGCCCGATTGCATCGGCCGCACGGCCGTCTGCCATCAGGCACAAGCCCATGTTGCAAAGCACCGTATAGCTCAGGCGCGCGTGCCCGGTTTCCTGAGCGATCACCAGTGCCACCTCGAATTCCCGAGCGGCTGCGACGAGTTCCGCTTCGTCAAGAAGGAGGAGGCCCAGGTTGCAGCGCGCGTCGCCCTCCCAACGTCGATCGCCGACTTCGCGTGCCAGGTCGAGGGCCTGTTGGTAGTGAGCGCGAGCCCGAGCGAGCTGCCCGACGTCGTGATGCAGGCCGCCCAGGTTGCCGAGTATGCCGCCCTCGAGGCGCCGATCTCCGACCTGGCGGGCACACCCAAGCGCGTCTTCAAATCGCGCGCGCGCATCGTCGAAGCGCGATTGGTGGTCCATCAGGCGACCGAGCGAATTGAGGACCTCGCCACGCATCGCGATGTCGCCGAGCCGTTCACAAATGTCGTGGGCCTCTTGCAACTCGGTCTGTGCATTGCTGAAAAGACCGTCCGTGATGTGGCGAACGCCCAAGGCCAACAGGAGGCGGGCACGCAGTGAGTCGTCCTTCGCGCCCACGGAGAGTTGAAGCCCATGGTCAAAGTGGCGGCGGGCCGCCTCGACATGGCCCAGACGGTCCAGCGCACTGCCAAGGATGGCCAATGTCGCAGCGCGCTCGACATCGGCCAGCGATGGAAGCTGCAAAACTGCCTCGGCAAGCTGCGCGCCGGCCCGCAGCGGGCCGACGAGTTGCAACGCGGCCGCCGCGTTGCGCAGGCAGCGAACGGCGAGCGAAGCGTCGCCGGCGGACGTGGCGCCGCGGCAGGCCTCGACGAGGTTGTGGATCTCGATGCACCTACAGGCGGTGGCCTCGCGTTCGCTCAGGGACGCGAAGTAGGCCCAGTGGCGCCGGCATGTGGAACCCGCCGCAGCGGCTCCGCTTCCCGGGAAACGACCGTCGGCGCTCAAGTGCTCGAAGGCGTAGTCACGCACGCTTTCCAGAAGCTCAAAACGGGTACCGCCGTCACCGCGCACGAAGCTCTTGTCGAGAAGACTCTGCAGCAGGTCGATCATCTCAGGCGCGGGCCACTCCATGGGTTCCAGTCTGACGACTGTGCGGGCCGCACTCGACGTGAAGCCCCCTTGGAACACCGAGAGCTGCGCAAGAGTGCTTCGCTCCAGATCATTGAGCAGATCCCAGGACCAATCGAACGCGGCACGCAGGGTGCCCTGCCGATCGCGCCGGCCGGCGCGAGACATCAATACGTCGAAGCGCCTGCTCATCCGCGCCAGCAGCGTCTGCGGCGACATCACGCTCACTCGGGCTGCCGCGAGTTCGATCGCCAACGGCAAGCCGTCGAGGACGCGCACGAGTTGCTCCGTCGCGCGCTGATCATCGTTACCCGGGCGGTAGTCGTGGCAGGTCGCCAGGGCACGAAGCTCGAAGAGACGTGACGCTTCAGCCGGTGGCAACGGCGCCAACGCCAACGTCTCCTCCCCCACGATCCCCAACACCTCCCGCGTCGTCACCACGAACTGCGCCTGCGGCGCTCGGTCGAGCCAGTGCCCGAGGGTTTCTTCCGCGTGGCGCGCCACCTGCTCGAAGTTGTCGAGGATGACGAGGCACTTGCCGCGCCCGGCGATGGCCTGGGCGAGTTGCACGACCGGCTCGGTCTTGCCGAGCGGGACGTCGAGCCCCTGCGCGACGGCGAAGTGGATGCCGTCGACGCTGCGCGCCTGCGACAGGTCGCAAAACCACACGCCGCCCGGATAGTCGCCGAGCCAGGTCCAGGCGAAGCGGGTGACGAGGCGGGTCTTGCCGGTGCCGCCGATGCCGAGCACCGAGACCAGCCGCGCGCCGGCGTCGAGCTTGCGCGCGAGCACCTGCAGCGGCTCGTCGCGGCCGACGAAGCTGTCGCGTTCGGCCGGCACGCTGTGGCGCACCTCGCGCAGCGGCAGCCACAGGTCGCGCTGGCGCACCACGCGCCACGCCTTCTCATCGTCGGGCGGCGGCGTGAACGGCGCACGCGTCCCGCTGGGCTCGCCGACCTCGAACAGCTCGACCGGCTCGGGCAGCCCCTTGAGGCGCCAGTGGCCGTGCGACTGCACGCGCAGCGCGGTCGGGCCGAGCGCGGCGCGGGCGTCGGCGCTGAGCAGCGTCTGGCCGCCGAGCGCGGTGGCCATCAAGCGCGCGGTGATCGGCTTGACGAGGCCGTCGACCTCGACGCGCTTGGCGCCCTGCGCGATGTCGTCCGTGCTGCTCTCGCGCAGCGCGATCGGGCCGACGTGGATCGCCGCGCGCGCGCGCAGCGGCACGGGCAGCGTGGCGAGCGCGCGGTGGTAGGCGAGCGCGAACGCGACCGCGTCGGCGGCGGCGTCGAACAGTGCGAGCAGCCCGTCGGTCTTCTCGATCTCGCGGCCGTGGTGGGTGCGCAGCAGGTCGCGCGCGGCGCGGTCGTGCTCGGCCCACAGGCTCGCCATGTCGGCGTCGCCGAGCGCGTGCGACAGCTTGGTGCTGTCGACCACGTCGGTGAAGAGCAGGGCGCGCGCGGGGGTCACGGTGGAGGGCGATCGGGGTCGACGACGACCCGCGATGTTCGAGGGGCGCCGCCCGCGTGTCAACGCGCGCCGCTGCCCGACCGCGCCGCCGGATGCAGCCGGGTCCGCGCCGGGCCGCAGCGCCCTCAGGCCGCGCGCGCCATCGCGTCGGCGGCGTAGACGCGGCCGAAGCGGTTGCCGAGGAACGCGGCCAGCGGCACCTGCTCCTGGCGCACGAAGCCGGTCGCGGGCAGTTTGCCCGCGGCCAGCAGGTCGAGCATCGCGCACAGGCTCGACGCGGTCGTGACCTGGATCGCGCTGCGCAGCCGCCCGCCGAGCACCTGGCTGTAGATCTTGCGCGCGTAGGTTTCCTGTTGCAGCCGGCCGTCGCGCTGGCCGGCGACGGTGACGAACACGATCACCACGTCCTGCAGCGTCGCGGGCAGCGACTGCTCGAGGATGTCCTTCAGCACGTCGCGCCGGTCCTTCAGGCGCAGGTCGTGCAGCAGCGCCTTCATGATCGCGGCGTGGCCGGGGTAGCGGATCGTGCGGTAGTTCAAGGTGCGGACCTTGCCGGCGAGCGTCTCGCACAGCGTGCCCAGGCCGCCCGAGGTGTTGAAGGCCTCGTACAGCACGCCGTCGAGCGAGAACTCCTCGCGCTCCTCGAGCGCTGGCACGCTGCACGGCCGGCCGTCGACGATCGCCTCGCACGGCTCGCAGTATTCGTTGATGACCCCTTCGGTGCTCCACGTCAGGTTGTAGTTCAGCGCGTTGCTCGGGTAGGCGGGCAGCGCGCCGACGCGCATGCGCACCGAGTCGAGTGTGTCGAACTGGCGCGCCAGATCGGCCGCGACGATCGAGATGAAGCCGGGCGCGAGGCCGCACTGCGGGATGAACGCGGTGCCGGCGCCCTCGGCGAGCGCGCGGATCGCCCGGGTGCTGGCGACGTCTTCGGTCAGGTCGAGGTAGTGCACGCCGGCCTCGCGCGCGGCGCGCGCCACCGCCAGCGTCAGGTGGAACGGCGCGGCGCTCAGCACCGCGAAGCGGCCCTGCAGCGCGCTGCGCAGCGCCTGCGGGTCGCCGGCATCGAGCACGAGCGTGGTCAGGCGCGGCGAGCGCTGGGCGTCGGCGGCAAGCGCCGCGAGCGTCTCGGCCGAGCGGTCGGCGACGGTGACGCGATAGCCGCCGTCGGCCGGGGTCTGCACCAGCAGTTCGGCGACGACCGCGCCGATCTTGCCGGCGCCGATGACGAGGATGTCCTTCATGGCCGTCTCCTGAGGTTTGTCGGATGGCTCGATTCTGCGAGGCGGGGCTGCAAATCGCATCTTGTGAAGCGACGATCCGAAGACCATACTTCGGCAGATCGAAGGCCATGGCTTGAAGATATGCCGGATGTCGTGCTCGACCCGACCGACCGTGCGCTGATCGCGCTGCTGCGCGACGACGCGCGCGCCTCGACCGCCGCGCTGGCGCGCCGGCTCGGCCTGTCGCGCACCACCGTGCAGAGCCGGATGGAGCGGCTGCAGCGCCAGCGCGTGATCGCCGGCTACACCGTGGTCGTGGCCGACGAGGTCGAGGCCGGGCTGGTGCGCGCCCACGTGCTGATCACGCTCGCGCCGAAGCGCAGTGGCGCGATCGAGACCGCGCTGCGGCGCATTCCCGAGGTGCGGGTGCTGCATTCGGTGAGCGGGCCGTTCGACCTGATCGCGGTCGTGGCGGCCACGTCGATCGGCGAACTCGACGCGCTGATCGATCGCATCGGCGGGCTCGACGGCGTCGAGCGCACCACCTCGGCGATCGTGCTGTCGACGCGGATCCAGCGCTGAGGCGCCGCAGCGAAGCGCCTATGGAATTGCGCAGCGAAGGCGACTCGACTCAGAGGCTTGCCGGACTCGCGAACGGGCGAGTGCCTCTCGGCCTCTGAGCGGCATCCGGTTGCAACCGGATGTCACAAGCGGCCGGCGCCGGGTCAAGTCGCCCGGCGGCTCGCCGATAACCCCGACAAGCCGCGTGAGCCCATCGCTCACGTGCGACGCCCCGCATGAAGCCAGCTGCCGCCCACGAACTGATTGCCGTCGACGACCTGCGCGTCGGCATGTTCGTGCACCTCGACATGAGCTGGATGTCGCATCCGTTCCCGGTCGGCAGCTTCAAGATCGCCAACCCGGAGCAGGTCGCGACGATCCGCTCGCTCGGTGTGCAGAGCGTGCGCTGGATCCCGACCCAGAGCGACACGCTGCCGCCGACCGAGCCGACCGGCTGGACGCGCCCGGCCACGCTCGACCCGGCCACCGCGCCGAGCCGGCCGGTGCCGCTCGACGAGGCCGCCGGCGCCGTTTCCGGCACGGCCGCCGCCACTGCTCACACGCCGCAGGAAGCCGCCAGCGCCGCAACGGCCGCCTTGCGCGCGGCCACGCTGCGCACCGATCCGCCCGAGGCGGTCATGCGCCACGCGCACCGCCAGCGGCTCGCCGCCCAGCGCGCCGCGCTGCAGCTGTGCGAGCGCCAGTTCACCGAGGCGGCGCACGACTGCGCCCAGCTCACCGGCCTGGCCGACAGCAAGCCGGTCGAGGCCCGCGAGCGGGCCGAGAAATTGTCGAAGGCGCTGGTCGACAAGATGCTCGGCGAGCGCGATCTGTGCATCCGGTTGCTGACCGACGCGGCCGGCGACAAGGCCGCGACGCACGCGCTGAACGTCACCGTGATCTCGCTGCTGATGGGCCGCACCTTCGGCCTGACCGAGCCCGACATGCAAGACCTGGGCGTCGGCGCGATGCTGCACGACATCGGCAAGACGCACCTGCCCGACCGCGTGCGCCACCGCGAAGACCACTTCAGCGGCGCCGAGCTGCGCTTCTACGAGGAACACGTGGCTCACGGCGTGAGCCAGGCGCGCAAGATGGGGCTGTCGCCCGGCGCGACGCTGGTGATCGCGCAGCACCACGAACTCGCCGACGGCAGCGGCTTCCCGCTGCACCTGAACACCGACCGCATGACGCCGGCGGCGCGCATCGTCGCGCTCGTCAACCGCTACGACAACCTGTGCAACCCGAATGTCGCGGCGCGCGCGCTGACGCCGCACGAGTCGCTGTCGCTGCTGTTCGCGCAGGCGCGCTCGAAGTTCGACACCGCGATCCTGGCCGCGTTCATCCGCATGATGGGCGTGTACCCGGCGGGCTCGACGGTGCAGCTCACCGACGACCGCTATGCGATGGTCGTCGGCGTCAACTCGAGCCGGCCGCTGAAGCCGCGCGTGCTCGTCCATGAGCCGAAGGTGCCGCGCGACGAGGCGCTGATCGTCGATCTCGAGTCCAGTGGCGGGCTGGGCATCCGGCGCAGCATCCGCCCGGCGCAGCTGCCGGCGCCGTCGCTCAGCTACCTGGCACCGCGCCCCCGCGTGGCCTACTTCTTCGAGCCGATCGAGGTCGCGCAAGACGCCGCGCTCGCGGCCTGAACGGCGTGAAACGCGACCTGGCGCAGCAGGCCCCGGCGTCGGCGGCGCTCGCGCCGTGGCGCGCGGTGATCGACGCGATGCTCGATGCGGTCTGGCTCGTCGACGCCGTGACGCTGCGCGTCGTCGATGCCAACCACGCGGCCGGCGAGTTGCTCGGCGTTCCGCCGGCCGCGCTGATCGGCCGGCCGGTCGCAGAGCTCGCCGCGACGCCCGAAGACCTGTGCTTCTGGGACGAGGCCGCGCAGGGCCTGGCCGACCGGATCGAATCGGAGACGCTGGTCGTCGCCGCCGACGGCTCGACGCGCGCGGTCACGCGCCGCGTCAGCCCGGTGCCCGGCGCCGACGGCGCGACGCTGTTCGTCGTCGTGCTGCGCGACCGCAGCGAGCAGCAGCGCGTCGAGCGCGAGCTCGAGGGCGCGGTGGCCGATCTGCGCGCGACGCTCGAATCGACCGACGACGGCATCCTCGTCACCGATCTGGCCGGCCGCATCCGCAACTTCAACCGCCGCTTCGCGAGCCTGTGGCAGCTGCCCGAGGCGCTGCTCGAACGCCGCGACGACGACGCGGTGCTCGAGGCGATGCGGCGCGAGGTGGTCGACGCGCCGGCGTTCATGCGCCGGCTCGCGGCGATCGACGACGCACCCGCGCACCCCGAGCGCGACCAGCTGCAGCTGCGCTGCGGCCGGGTGCTCGAGCAGGTCGTCACCGCGCAATGCCAGCGCGGCCGGCCGGTCGGGCGCGTTTACGCGTTCCGCGACGTGACCGACCGGCTTGTCGCGACCCAGCAGATCGAGACGCTGTCGTACAGCGACGTGCTGACCGGGCTGCCGAACCGGCGCCTGCTGGCCGACCGCGTCGAGCTCGCGCTCGCGCGCAGCCGCCGCGAAGGCACGCCGTTCGCGCTGCTGTTCCTGAACCTCGACCGCTTCACCCGCATCAACGACACGCTCGGGCGGATCGTCGGCGACCGCGTGCTGCGCGACGTGGCCGACCGGCTGCGCGGCTGCGTGCGCGAGATCGACACCGTCGCGCGCCTCGGCGGCGACGAGTTCGTCGCGCTCGTCAGCCAGACCGATGTGCGCGGCGCCGAGGCCGCCGCGCAGCGCATGCTCGAAGCGCTGAAGCAGCCGTTCGCGCAGGACGGCCTGAGCTTCACCGTCACCGCGAGCCTGGGCATCGCGCCGTGCATCGGCGACGCGGCCGGGCTCGACGAGCTGGTGCGGCGCAGCGACGCCGCGATGCGCGAGGCCAAGCAGGCCGGCGGTGCGGCGTTCCGCTTCCACCGCCCGCGCGACGCCGGCGACGCCGGCCCGTCGCGCTCGCGCATGCGGCTCGACCATGCGATGCGCCTGGCGCTCGCGCAGCAGCGCTTTCGCCTGCACTACCAGCCGCAGGTCGATTTCGCCAGCGGCGCGGTCGTCGGCGCCGAGGCGCTGATCCGCTGGCAGGACGCCGAGCGCGGCGAGGTCTCGCCGGGCGAATTCATCCCGGCCGCCGAGGAGAGCGGCTTCATCGTCGCGATCGGCGACTGGGTGCTGCAGCACGCGGTCGCGCAGGCCGCCGCGTGGGCCGGCGCGGGGCTGGCGATGCCGGTGTCGGTGAACGTCTCGGCGCTGCAATTCCGCCAGCCCGGCTTCGTCGAGGGCGTCGCGCGGGTGCTGCGCGAGGCCGGCCTGGCGCCGGCCGCGCTCGAGCTCGAGCTGACCGAGTCGATCCTGATCCAGGACGCGCCCGAGGCGATGCGCCGCCTGCAGGCGTTGGCCGCACTCGGTGTGCGGCTGGCGATCGACGACTTCGGCACCGGCTACTCGAGCCTGGCGTACCTGAAGCGCTTCCCGATCCGGCGCCTGAAGATCGACCGCAGCTTCGTCAGCGGCCTGCCGGCGCAGGCGAGCGACCGCGCGATCGTGCAGGCGATCGTGCAGATGGGCCGCGCGCTCGACATGGAGATCGTCGCCGAGGGCGTCGAGACCGAGGCGCAGCGCGCCTGCCTGCACGCCGCCGGCTGCGACCAGTTCCAGGGCTTCCTGTTCGCGCCGGCGCTCGACGCGGCGGCGTTCGAGGCGCGCGTCGCCCCCAGCGCGAGCACCGCCCCGGCCTGAGAGGCCGGGGCATCCGATTGCCTGTCAGCCTCTGAGGCCCGCGCCAGCGGCGCGGCGTCATCTTTTGTACAGTCGGGCGATCGGAGGCCCGACGATGAAAGTGATGGATGCCCTGCTCGAGCGCAAGCTCGCGACCGTGACGCTGCCACTCGCGGTGGTGCTGCCCGACGGCCACCGCATCGGCGCGGCCGACGCGGCGATCACGATCCGGCTCAAGCAGCTCGGGCCGCTTGCGCACATCGCCGCCGGCGAGGTCGGCAAGGTCGCGCAGGACTACGTCGAGGACCGGCTCGATTTCGACGGCAGCGTGCGCGACCTGATGGCCATCGCCGCGCAGATGATCGGCACCGACCCGACCCAGGACAACGGCGCCAGCCCGACGCTTGCGTGGTGGCGCGACATCCGCGTCAACGCCCGCTCGCGCGCGCGCCACCAGGTGCACGCCGACGCGCAGCAGATCCAGTTCCACTACGACGTGTCTGACGCGTTCTACGAGCTCTGGCTCGACCCGATGCGGCTGTACTCGTGCGCGTATTTTCGCGAGCCGACGCTGACGCTCGCGCAGGCGCAGCAGGCCAAGCTCGAGCACATCTGCCGCAAGCTGATGCTGCAGCCGGGCGAGCGCTTCCTCGACATCGGCGCCGGCTGGGGCGGCCTGCTGATGTGGGCCGCCGAGCACTACGGCGTGCGCGCGCACGGCATCACGCTGTCGCGCAACCAGCATGCGCACGTCAACGAGCTGATCGCGCAGCGCGGCCTGGCCGGCCGCGTGACGATGGAGCTGCTCGACTACCGCGAGCTGCCCGAAGCCGAGCCCTACGACAAGATCGCCTCGGTGGGGATGTTCGAGCACGTCGGGCGCGCGATGCTGCCGGCCTACTTCGCGAAGATCCAGCGCCTGCTCAAGCCCGGCGGGCTGCTGATGAACCACGGCATCACCGCCGGCGGCACCCGCAACCACCAGCTCGGCGCCGGCATGGGCGAGTTCATCGAGCGCTACATCTTCCCTGGCGGCGAGCTGCAGCACGTGTCGAAGGTGACCGAGGTGATGAGCGAGGCGCAGCTCGAGCCGCTCGACCTCGAGAACCTGCGCCCGCACTACGCGCGCACGCTGTGGGCCTGGAGCGATGCGCTCGAGGCGCAACTCGCGGCCGCGCGCGCGCTGACGAGCGAGAGCGTGGTGCGGGCCTACCGCCTGTACCTCGCGGGCAGCGCGATGGGCTTCGAGCAGGGCTGGATGGCGCTGTTCCAGATGCTCGCGGCGCGGCCCAGCGGCGCGGTCGAGAGCGGCCCGATGCGCGGCGCACAATCGCCGTTCCCGTTCAACCGCGGCTACATGTACGGTGCGCGCGGCTGACGCACGACGCCGACTCACAGAGCGACCTTGCCGATGATCTACAAGTTCAAATCCAAGGCCGCCGGCGACGTCATCATGACGGGCACGGTCGGCGACGACGTGCTGCGCCTGATCGGCAAGTCGGCCGGCGCGCAGGGCATCATCGAGAGCGCCGCGATGCCGGCTGCGATCGGCGCGCTCGAGCAGGCGGTGGCCGCCGACGAGGCCGCGCGCGCGCAGGCCGAGCGCGAGGCCGCGGCCGAGGGCCGCAAGCTCGGGCCCCGCGACGGCGTGACGCTGCGCCAGCGCGCCTGGCCGCTGGTCGAGATGATGAAGCGCTCGAATGCCGAGGGCGCCGACATCACGTGGGGCGTGTAGCGCGAACGAGACGGCGAACAGGACGGCGAACAAGACGGCGGAGGGTGCGATGAAGCTCTGGAGCGACAGCTGGAACAACGGTGAACCAATCCCCACGCCGTACGCGGCCGGCAAGCCCGAGGCGGGCGGCGGCGTCGGCTTTTCCGACAACCTGAGCCCGCACCTGGCGTGGAGCGAGGTGCCCGCCGGCACGCGCTCGTTCGCGCTGATCTGCCATGACTTCGACGTGCCGAGCAAGGGCGACGACGTCAACCGGCCCGATCGCGAGGTGCCCGAAGACCTGCCGCGCGTCGACTTCTTCCACTGGGTGATGGTCGACCTGCCGGCGTCGCTGGCGGGCATCGAAGAGGGCCAGTTCAGCCGCGGCTTCACCGCGCGCGGCAAGCCCGGGCCCGAGGTGCCGGGATCGCCCGGCGTGCGCCATGGCCTGAACGACTACACCGGCTGGTTCGCGTCGAACCCCGAGATGGCGGGCGACTACTTCGGCTACGACGGCCCGTTCCCGCCGTTCAACGATTCGCTCGTGCACCACTACGTGTTCACCGTCTACGCGCTGAAGATCGAACGCGTGCCGGTCGAGGGCCGCTTCACCGGGCCGCAGGTGCGCGAGGCGATCTACCCGTACATCCTCGCCGAAGCCACGCACTCGGGCACCTACACGCTGAACCGGCGCCTGCGTGGCTGAGGCAGATGCCGATCAGCAGGCCACGCGTGTGCTGGCGATCCGGCACGGCGAGACGGCCTGGAACGTCGACGCGCGCATCCAGGGCCAGCTCGACATCCCGCTGAACGGCGTCGGCGAATGGCAGGTGGCGCGACTGGCGCGCTCGCTCGACGGCGAGGACATCGCGGTCGTCTACAGCAGCGACCTGCGCCGCGCCTACCAGACCGCCGAGGCGATCGCCGCGGGGCACGCGCGGCCCATCGTCACCGACCCCGGCCTGCGCGAGCGCGGCTTCGGCGTGTTCGAGGGCCTGAGCTACGCCGAGATCAACGAGCGCTGGCCCATGGAGGCGGCGCGCTGGCGCCAGCGCGATCCCGCGTTCGGCGCGCCCGGCGGCGAGACGCTGAACGCCTTCTTCGCCCGCAGCATCGCGACCGCGACGCGCCTGGCCGCCGCGCACCCGGGCGAGACGATCGCGCTGGTCGCGCACGGCGGCGTGATGGACTGCCTGTACCGCGCCGCGGCGCGCCTCGCGCTCGACGCGCCGCGCTCGTGGCAGCTCGGCAATGCGAGCATCAACCGGCTGCTCTACACGCCGCAGGGCTTCACGCTCGTCGGCTGGAGCGACACCGGCCACCTCGACGGCGCGCCGGACGGCGCCGTAGCCGATCTCGATGCGCCGGGCGAAGCGCCGCTCGGCGGCGAGAGGGCCGCCGCATGAGCCAGGCCCCGGCCGCGCGCGTCGGCGACGCCGTCGACGCGATCGACACGCCGGCGCTGGTGATCGACCTCGATGCGATGGAGCGCAACCTGCGTGCGCTTGCCGCGTTCGCGCGCGAGCGCGGGCTGCGCCTGCGGCCGCACGCGAAGACCCACAAGAGCGCGGCGATCGCGGCGCTGCAGGTGCGCGCCGGCGCGGTCGGCGTGTGCGTGCAGAAGGTCGGCGAGGCGCTCGCGCTGGCCGATGCCGGTGTCGACGACCTCTACGTCACCAACGAGGTCGTCGATGCGGCCAAGCTCGCGCGCCTGGCCGCGCTGGCGCGGCGCGTGCGCATCTCGATCGCGGTCGATTCGGTGCTCGGCGTCGAGCGGCTCGCCGCGGCGCTGAAAGCCGCCGAGGCGCGCGCCGAGGTGTTCGTCGAGGTCGATGTCGGCCACGGCCGCTGCGGCGTCGCGCCCGCGGCGGCCGCCGCGCTCGCGCACCAGGTGATCGCGCACGGCCTGTCGTTCGCCGGGCTGCAGGCGTACCACGGCCGGGCCCAGCACCTGCGCGACGCGGCCGAGCGCGAGGCCGCGATCCGCCACGCCGCGGCCGCGGTGCGCGCGGCGCAGGCCGGCATCAGCTCGGCCGGCATCGCCTGCCCGCTCGTCACCGGCGCGGGCACCGGCACGTTCGCGTTCGAGGCCGCGAGCGGCGTCTGGGGCGAGCTGCAATGCGGCAGCTACCTGTTCATGGACCGCGACTACGCCGACAACGCCGCCACCCCCGGCGCGCCGCGCTTCGAGCACGCGCTGTTCGTCAAGTCGCAGGTCGTGAGCCGCGGCGTCGCGCACGCGGTCGTCGACGCCGGCCACAAGTCGCACGCGATCGACTCCGGCCTGCCGCGCGTCTGGCAACGCGCCCTCGCGTTCGGCAACGGCGGCGACGAGCACGGCATCCTGACCGCGCCCGACCACGCCGCTGCGCTGCCCGAACTCGGCGCGACCGTCTGGCTCGTGCCCGGCCACTGCGACCCGACCGTCAACCTGCACGACCACTAC
>DATMIN010000170.1:0-8425 GCA_035554275.1 Burkholderiaceae bacterium | reverse complement strand
GAACCTCAACCGCCAGCTCGAGATCATCGGGCTGCTGCGCGTGATGTTCGACCCACGGATCACGCTGCAGCAGCAGGTCAGCGAGCAATTGAAGGCTCACTTCGGCGACAAGGTGTTCGATACCGTGATTCCGCGCAATGTGCGCCTGGCCGAAGCACCGAGCTACGGCCTGCCGGGCGTGGTCTTCGACCCGCTGTCCAAGGGCGCGCAGGCGTTCGTCGCCTTCGCCCGCGAGATGTCGCAGCGGCTGGGCGCCACCGTCCCCCAACCAGCGTAACCGCCGATGCGTCCTGCGCCGCGCCCGGGCATTGACGCGACCCTGCTGTCCCGCATCGAAGATGCCGGCCTGAACGCGAGCGCGCCGCCGCAGCAGCGCTGGGTCGACGGCTGGCTCGTGCGATTTTCGCCGGGCAAGGCCAAGCGCGCCCGCTGCGTCAATGCGGTCGCGGTCGGGCGAATGCCGCTGCGCGAACGCCTGCAGGTGTGCGCCGAGGTGTTTGCCGGCGCGAACCTGCCGATGATCGTGCGCATCACGCCGTTCACGCAGCCACCCGACCTCGATCGACAGCTTCGAACGCGCGGCCTGCAGCGCTTCGACGACACCGTCGTGATGGTGCTGCCCGACGTGCCAGCCGCCGAGCCGGGCATGCCCGCGGGCACGCGGTTCGCGTCGCTCGGGCTCGAGGCGTTCGCGCACCGGGTCGGCGGCTTTCGCGGCTCGCCGCTTGCGCAGCAGCAGGCCCATGCCGAGCGGCTGCTGAATGCCCCGGTGCCATTCAGCGCGTTCGAGTTGCGGGTCGACGGCGAGGCGGTCTGCTGCGGCCAGTACGCGCTGGAGGGCGACATCGTCGGTCTCTACGACGTGTTCACGCTCCCCGCCGCGCGCGGCCGCGGGTTCGCCGCGCTGCTGTGCCGGAACCTGCTGGCCCGGGCCCGATCAGCGGGCGCGCAGCACGCCTACCTGCAGGTCGAACTCGACAACCACGCGGCCCGTTCGGTGTACCGCCAGCTCGGCTTCGTCGACGGCTACCGCTACCACTACCGGGCGCTCGATCCTGCCTCGGCGTGAGCGGCCGGCGCTAAAGCCCCTTGCCTTCGTCCAGACCGAGGTGCACGTTCATCGACTGCACCGCGGCGCCGCTCGCGCCCTTGCCGAGGTTGTCGAGCCGGGCCATCAGGATCACCTGCGATTCGTTGGCGAACACGAAGATATCGACACGATTCGTGTCGTTGCAGACCTGAACGTCGAAGAAGCCGTCTGACAGCGTCTGTGCGTCGCGCAGCGGCATGACACGGACGAAGCGCTCGCCTTCGTAGCGTTGCTGGTACGCGGCACGAATATGCTCCGGCGACGTTCCCGAGCGCATTTCCGAGAGATGTAAGGGCACGCTCACCGAGAGCCCCTTGTAGAAGCTGCCGACGATCGGCATGAAGATCGGTGCGGTCGCGAGCCGCGCGTGCGTGGTCATCTCCGGCACATGCTTGTGCGCAAGGCCCAGCGCGTACGGCCGCGGTGCCTGCAGCCGCGCGTCGCCACCGGCCTCGTACTGCTCGATCATCTTCTTGCCGCCGCCTGAATAACCGGTGATCGACGTCGCGGTGACCGCAGCGGTGGACGGCAGCAGGCCGGCATCGACCAGCGGCCGGACCAGCAGGATGAACGCCGACGCGTGGCAGCCCGGGTTCGCAATGCGCTTGGTCGCGCGCAGCAGACCGCGCTGCTCCGGCGCGAGTTCCGGCAGGCCGAACACCCAGCCCGGCGCGGTGCGGTGCGCGGTGCTCGCATCGATCAGGCAGGTGTTGGGGTTCGTGACCAGCGCAGCGGCTTCGCGCGCGGCCGCATCGGGCAGGCACAGGAACGCCACGTCGGCGGCGTTCAGCAGGCGCGCGCGCTCGGCAGCGTCCTTGCGCTTGTCAGCGTCGATGCGCAGCACCTCGATGTCGCCACGCTGCGCGAGATACTCGTGGATGCGCAGGCCCGTCGTGCCTTCCTGGCCGTCAACAAACGCGCAATAGCCCATCTCGCCCTCGCTGTTCCAATCGCGGTCAAGGATAACAGCCGATGTCCGTCGACGCTCCCGATGCCGATCGCTTTCTGTTGCTGCCCGGCTGGCTGGACTCGGACGCCGCGCACTGGCAGAGCCGATGGGAGGCGCTGCACGGTTGCCGGCGCGTCGAGCAGGACGACTGGCTCTGGCCGCGCCGCGGCGACTGGATGGCGCGGCTCGACGAGGTGGTGCTCGAATCCGAACGGCCCGCGGTGCTGATTGCGCACAGCCTCGGCTGCCACCTCGCCGCCGCGTGGGGCGCGCATTCGAGCCATGCGTCGCGCGTGCGCGCCGCGCTGCTCGTGGCCGTGCCCGACACCGAGCGCGACGACATGCCGCCGAACCTGTTCAACTGGCGCCCGATCGTGCGCGAGCGGCTGCCGTTCGCGAGCCTCGCGGTCGTCAGCAGCGACGACCCTTACTGCACCGCCGACCGTGCGCTGCAGTTCGCGCGCGATTGGGGCAGCGAGGCCGTCGACATCGGCGCGTGCGGCCACATCAATGGCGCCTCAAGCCTCGGCGACTGGCCGCAAGGCCGCGCGCTGCTGCAGGCGCTGCTCGGCCGATCGCCGACAATCGGCGCATGGTGATGAAGAAACCCAAGGGCCTCGGCCTCGGCCTCGAAGCATTGCTCGGCCCGCGCGTCAAAGAGGCCGGCGACCCGCCGGCCGCCGGCAACGAAGGCACACCGCACGTGCTCGGCCTGTCGCAATTGCAACCCGGCAAGTACCAGCCGCGCACGCGCATGGACGAGGGCTCGCTGTACGAGCTCGCCGAGAGCATCAAGGCGCAGGGCGTGATGCAGCCGATCCTGGTGCGACCCGTCGGCCCCGATCGCTACGAGATCATTGCTGGCGAACGGCGCATGCGCGCGGCCAAGCTTGCCGGCCTCGACGAGGTGCCGGTGCTGGTGCGCGACGTGCCCGACGAAGCGGCCGCCGCGATGGCGCTGATCGAGAACATCCAGCGCGAAGACCTGAACCCGCTCGAGGAGGCGCAAGGCCTGAAGCGCCTGACCGACGAATTCGGCCTCACGCACGAACTCGCCGCGCAGGCGGTGGGCCGCTCGCGCAGCGCCGCGAGCAACCTGCTGCGCCTGCTGAACCTGACCGAGCCGGTGCAGCAGCTGCTGATGGCCGGCGACATCGACATGGGCCACGCACGTGCGCTGTTGCCGCTCGACGGTGCGCAGCAGATCATCAGCGCGAGCGAGATCGTCGCGAAGAAGCTCTCGGTCCGCGAGGCCGAGAAGCTGGTCGCGCGTGCGGGCGCGAGTTCGGGCCGTCAGGCGCCGCTGCTGCGCGCGCGCCACGAGAAGCCGCGCGAGCTGCAGCGCATCGAACAGGCGTTGTCGGATGCGCTCACGGCCGCGGTCGACATCCGCGTGAAGAAGCGCACCAAGCGCGGCGAGCAAGGCGAGGTCGCGATCGCGTTCGGCTCGCTCGACGAGCTCAACGGTTTGCTGAACCGGCTCGGTCTCGCACCGCACTGAACGCGGCGCCGGAACTTCGTGCATCCGCGCACGGTCCTCCGCGTAACAAGGTCAACCGTCGCCCCGTCGGCACGTTGTTTGCTAAATGCAGATGATGTCGATCAGGTCGTTGCGCCTATCGTGAAATGGGCCCTCTTGAACCTTGTACTCGAAGGACCGACTGGCGCAGAATGAATCACGCTTGAGTCACGCACCACTTTGCTGAAGAACGGAAAGCTCTGATGGCGCCCCACCGGGTGTCATCAGAACTTCCCAGACGTTGAACGCGAGGCACCCCGCCTTCAACGTCTCCTTGGTAACCCCACAGGAGATCAGCATGGATGTGATCAGCAACTTTGCCGCCCGCTTCGAGCGCAGCCGCGAAGAAGAGATCTCGATCGAGGACTACCTCGCCGAGTGCAAGCGCAACCCCGTCGCGTACGCCACCGCGGCCGAGCGCATGCTGACGGCCATCGGCGAACCGAAGTTCGTCGATACGCGCAACGACCCGCGCATGTCGCGCCTGTTCGCGAACAAGGTCATCAAGATCTATCCCGCGTTCGCCGAGTTCTACGGCATGGAAGACGCGATCGAGCAGGTCGTCTCGTACTTCCGCCACGCCGCGCAGGGGCTCGAAGAGAAGAAGCAGATCCTGTATCTGCTCGGCCCGGTGGGCGGCGGCAAGAGTTCGATCGCCGAGCGGCTCAAGTTGCTGATGGAGCACGTGCCGTTCTACGCGATCAAGGGCTCGCCGGTGAACGAGTCGCCGCTCGGGCTGTTCGACCCGGCCGAAGACGGCGCGCTGCTCGAGAAGGAATACGGCATCCCGCTGCGTTACCTGCAGCGCATCATGAGCCCGTGGGCCGTGAAACGCCTCGAGGAATTCGGCGGCGACATCCGCCAGTTCAAGGTCGTCAAACGCTACCCGAGCGTGCTCAAGCAGGTGGGCGTGTCCAAGACCGAGCCGGGTGACGAGAACAACCAGGACATCTCGGCGCTCGTCGGCAAGGTCGACATCCGCAAGCTCGAGACCTTCGCGCAGGACGACCCCGACGCGTACAGCTTCTCCGGCGGCCTGTGCCTGGCGAACCAGGGCCTGCTCGAATTCGTCGAGATGTTCAAGGCGCCGATCAAGGTGCTGCACCCGCTGCTCACCGCCACGCAGGAGGGCAACTTCAAGGGCACCGAGGGCTTCGGCGCGATCCCGTTCGACGGCATCGTGCTCGCGCACAGCAACGAGAGCGAGTGGAAGACCTTCCGCAACAACAAGAACAACGAGGCCTTCCTCGACCGCATCTACATCGTCAAGGTGCCGTACTGCCTGCGCGCCTCGGAAGAGATCAAGATCTACGAGAAGCTGCTGCGCGGCTCGTCGCTGGCCGAGGCCAAGTGCGCGCCCGGCACGCTGAAGATGATGAGCCAGTTCGCGATGCTCACGCGCCTGAAGGAGCCGGAGAACTCGTCGCTGTACTCGAAGATGCTGATCTACGACGGCGAAAACCTGAAAGACACCGATCCGCGCGCGAAGAGCTACCAGGAGTATCGCGACTACGCCGGCGTCGACGAGGGCATGAGCGGCATCTCGACGCGCTTCGCGTTCAAGATCCTGTCGAAGGTGTTCAACTTCGACCCGGCCGAGGTCGCCGCCAACCCGGTGCACCTGATGTACGTGCTCGAGCAGCAGATCGAGCGCGAGCAGTTCCCGGCCGAGCTCGAGCAGAAATACCTCGGCTTCATCAAGGAGCACTTGTCGGCGCGCTACGCCGAGTTCATCGGCAAGGAGATCCAGACCGCATACCTCGAGAGCTACAGCGAGTACGGCCAGAACATCTTCGACCGCTACGTGACCTACGCCGACTACTGGATCCAGGACCAGGAGTACCGCGACACCGACACCGGCGAGGTCTTCGACCGGTCGTCGCTGAACGCGGAGCTCGAGAAGATCGAAAAGCCGGCCGGCATCAGCAACCCGAAGGACTTCCGCAACGAGATCGTCAACTTCGTTCTGCGCGCGCGCGCCAGCAATGCCGGCAAGAACCCGCTGTGGACGAGCTACGAGAAGCTGCGCACGGTGATCGAGAAGAAGATGTTCTCGAACACCGAGGAGCTGCTGCCGGTGATCAGCTTCAACGCGAAGGCGAGCGCCGACGAGGCGAAGAAACACGAGAACTTCGTCAACCGGATGGTCGAGAAGGGCTACACCGCGAAGCAGGTTCGCCTGCTATGCGAGTGGTATCTGCGCGTTCGCAAGAGCAGCTGATCGGAGCGCGCACCCGGCCAAGGACACTCATGCTTCAGCAGATCATCGATCGCAGGCTCGCAGGCAAGAACAAGTCGATCGGCAACCGCGAGCGCTTCCTGCGCCGCCACCACAACCAGGTCCGCGACGCGGTGCGCCGCGCCGTCGACAAGCGCGGCATCCGCGACATCGAGCGCGGCGAAGACATTCACCTGCCGAAGAAGGACATCTCCGAGCCGGTGTTCGGCCACGGCCCGGGCGGCACGCGCGAGATGGTCCACCCCGGCAACACCGAATACGTGGCCGGCGACCAGATCGAGCGGCCGAAGGGCGGCGGCGGCAAGGGCAGCGGTAAGGGCGAGGCGGGCGATTCCGGCGAGGGCGAGGACGACTTCGTCTTCCACCTCACCAAAGAAGAATTCATGCAGATCTTCTTCGACGATCTGGCTCTGCCGCGGATGACGCAGACCCAACTCGCCGAGACGCCGGAGTGGAAAAGCCACCGCGCCGGCTTCGTCAGCGACGGCACGCCGAGCAACCTGTCGGTGGTGCGCTCGATGCGCGGCGCGATCGGCCGGCGCCTGGCGATCGGTGCCGGCTCGCGCGGCGAGTTGCACGAGCTCGAAGAAGAACTCGAGCGGGTGCTGCTCGAACCCGTCAGCGCGCTGCGCGACGCGCGGCGCGACGATCTCGAGCTGCGCATCTCGGCGTTGAGGAACCGGCTCGCGCGCATCCCGTACCTCGACCCGATCGACCTGCGCTTTCGCAGCCGCGTGCGCGTGCCGGTGCCCACCACCAAGGCGGTGATGTTCTGCCTGATGGATGTATCGGGTTCGATGGACGAAGCGCGCAAGGAGCTGAGCAAGCGCTTCTTCATCCTGTTGTACCTGTTCCTGACGCGCCACTACGACAAGATCGAGCTGGTCTTCATCCGCCACCACACGCAGGCGCAGGAGGTCGATGAGGAGAACTTCTTCCACGCCCGCGAGACCGGCGGCACCGTCGTCTCGAGCGCGCTGGTGCTGATGGACGAGATCATCAAGGCGCGCTATTCGCCGAGCGAGTGGAACATCTACGGCGCGCAGGCGAGCGACGGCGACAACTGGCACCACGACAGCGGCCGCTGCCGCGAGCTGCTGACCGAGAGCCTGCTGCCGGTGTGCCGCTACTTCGCCTACGTGCAGGTCGCCGAGGAAGAGCAGAACCTGTGGGAAGAGTATTCGCGGGTGCAAGAAGCCCAGCCGGGCTTCGCGATGCGCAAGGTCACGCAGGCCTCGCAGATCTACCCGGTGTTCCGCGAGCTGTTCAAGAAGGAAGGAGCCGCCGCATGAGCACGTTTCCAGGCGAGCGCCGTGTCGAGGTCGGCCCGTCGGCGCCGTATCCGCACGACCGGCGCCAGGCCGAGAAAGGCCCGCTGCGCGAGCCGCGCCCGCCGGGCCCGCGGCCGGCCGCGCCGCTGCCCGACCCGAGCGACTGGACGTTCGAACTCGTCGAGCAGTACCACGAGGCGATCCGCGCGACCGCGCGGCGCTTCGGCCTCGACACCTACCCGAACCAGCTCGAGATCATCACGGCCGAGCAGATGATGGACGCGTACGCGTCGGTCGGCATGCCGGTGAACTACCGCCACTGGAGCTACGGCAAGGAGTTCATCGTCAACGAGAAGAACTACAAGCGCGGCCACATGGGCCTGGCGTACGAGATCGTCATCAACTCCGACCCCTGCATCAGCTACCTGATGGAGGAGAACACCACCGCGATGCAAGCGCTGGTGATCGCGCACGCGGCCTACGGCCACAACAGCTTCTTCAAGGGCAATTACCTGTTCAAGCTGTGGACCGATGCGTCGTCGATCATCGACTACCTCGTCTACTCGAAGAACTACATCGCCGAGTGCGAAGAGAAGCACGGCCTCGGCCCCGTGGAAGAGCTGCTCGACAGCTGCCACGCGCTGCAGAACTACGGTGTCGACCGCTACCGCCGCCCGAGCAAGCTCTCGCTCGCCGAGGAATCGGCGCGCCGCAAGGAGCGGCTCGCGCACGCGCAGTCGCAGGTCAACGACATCTGGCGCACGCTGCCGCGCAAGCCCGGCAAGGCCGAAGAAGCGGCCGAGCAGAAGCGCTTCCCGGCCGAGCTGCAGGAAAACATCCTGTACTTCATCGAGAAGAACGCGCCGCTGCTCGAGCCGTGGCAGCGCGAGATCGTGCGCATCGTGCGCAAGATCGCGCAGTATTTCTACCCGCAGCGCCAGACGCAGGTGATGAACGAAGGCTGGGCCACCTTCTGGCACCACCATCTGCTCAACACGATGTACGACGACGGCTACCTCACCGACGGCGTGATGATCGAGTGGCTGAAGTCGCACACCAACGTGATCTACCAGCCGCCGGTCGGCCACCGCGCGTACAGCGGCCTGAACCCCTACGCGCTCGGCTTCGCGATGTACACCGACATCAAGCGCATCTGCGAGAACCCGACCGACGAAGACCGCGACTGGTTCCCGAACTTCGCCGGCCAGCCGTGGCTGCCCACGCTCGACCACGCGATGCGCAACTTCAAGGACGAGAGTTTCGTCGGCCAGTACCTCTCGCCCAAGCTGATGCGCGACCTGCGCCTGTTCGCGATCCTCGACGACGAGAAGGCCGAGGCGCTGCAGGTCTCGGCGAT
>DATMIN010000169.1:0-2472 GCA_035554275.1 Burkholderiaceae bacterium | reverse complement strand
GCCGGCTACGGCTACCGGCCGCTGCGCGTGCTCGGCTGCGCGCTGCTGGTGTGGCTCGCGTGCGCCGCGGCCTACTGGAGCGGCGCCGGCGGCTTCGCGCCGAGCGCGCCGCTGCTCGCCGCCGCGCCGAAGCTCGCCGCGTGCCGGCCCGATTGCGCGCTGCTGCCGGCCACGCAACCCGGGTTCCAGCCGCTCGTCTATTCGCTCGACGTGCTGGTGCCGCTGATCGACCTGCAGCAGCGCCGCCACTGGGCCCCGGCGCGCGGCGCTCTCGCGCCCGCGCTCGAAGCCCAGCTCGGCGTGCCGCCGCTGCGCGTGCTGACGTGGCTCGAAGCGACGTGCGGCTGGCTGCTGGCGCTGACGGCGCTGCTCGCCGTCTCGGGCGTCACCGAGCGCGACCGCCGCCGCTGAGCGCGCGCCGTCGCGCGGCGCGGTGTTACAACGCGGGTCGCGGCCCGGAACGTGCTGGGCATCGACATCGACAATGCGGCCCTTGCTCGGGGCGAAGGAACTCACTGATGGCGCACATCCATTTCATCGGCGGCGAAAAGGGCGGCGTCGGCAAGTCGCTGACGGCGCGCGTGCTGGCGCAGTACATGATCGACCGGAACATCCCGTTCCTCGGCTTCGACACCGACCGCTCGCACGGTGCGCTGATGCGCTTCTACGCCGGCTACGCCTCGCCGGTGGTGATGGACCACTACGAGGCGCTCGACGTGATCGTCGAGGCCGCCGCCGAGCAGCCCGAGCGCCGCATCCTCGTCGACCTCGCCGCGCAGACGCACGAGCCGCTGGTCAAGTGGATGGACGACGTCGGCATGGTCAACATGGCCGAAGAGATGGGCATGACGATCCACTACTGGCACGTGATGGATTCGGGCAAGGATTCGGTCGACCTGCTGGCCCGCCTGCTCGACCGCTTCGGCACCGGGCTGCAATACGTGCTGGTGCGCAACCAGCTGCGCGGCAACGACTTCACGGTGCTCGAGCAGAGCGGCCAGCAGCAGCGCGCGATCGAGCTCGGCGCGAAGATCGTCTCGATCAAGAAGCTGCACGATGGCGTGATCCAGAAGATCGACGCCGGCAGCAGCAGCTTCTGGAAGGCCAAGAACCCGCAGGAGCCGAACAGCGGCGGCCTCGGGATGATGGATCGCCAGCGCGTGAAGATCTGGTTGCGCGACGTGTACCGCGAGATCGATGACATCGGCGTCTGACGCGCGGCGCGGCCGGCGCGCGCTGCTGCGCGGCGCGGCCGCGATCACGGCGGCGCCCTGGCTGCTGCGGCACGCGCGCGGTGACGAGAGCCTGCCGCGCTTCGCCCTCGAGAGCGATAGTGCCGCGCGCTTCGCGCTCGGCGTGGCCTCGGGCCAGCCGCATGCCGCCGGCATGGTGCTGTGGACGCGCCTGACCGGCGCCGGCCTGCCCGAGCGCGTGCCGGTGCAATGGGAGATCGCGCGCGACGAGGCCTTCACCGACATCGCCGCGCGCGGCGAAGAGGTCGCCGAAGCGGCCTGGGCCCACAGCGTGCACGCCGAGCCGGCCGGCCTCGCGCCGGCGCGCTGGTACTGGTATCGCTTTCGCGCGCTCGGCCGGCAAAGCCCGGCCGGCCGCACCCGCACCGCGCCGGCCGCGGATGCCGATGGCGGCACGCTCAACTTCGCGATCGCCAGCTGCCAGCGCTGGGACGCCGGCCACTACGCGGCGTGGCGCCACCTCGCCGCCGAGGATCTCGACGTCGTGATGTTCCTCGGCGACTACATCTACGAATACGCGACCAGCGCCAAGGCGGTGCGCCCGCTCGAGGGCGGGCTGGTGCGCACGCTCGAGCAGTACCGCGCGCGCTACGCCACGCACAAGAGCGACCCGGCGCTGCAGGCCGCGCATGCGGCCGCGCCGTGGCTGCTGATCTGGGACGACCACGAGGTCGGCAACGACTACGCCGGCCTGCAGGGCCAGAACCTCGAGCCCGACTTCAAGGCGCAGCGCGCCGCCGCGTACCGCGCGTACTGGGAGCACATGCCGTTCCCGAAGGCGGTGCGGCCGGTCGACGAGAACATGCGCATCGTCAGCCGCGTCGACTGGGGCCGGCTGGCCCGCATTCACCTCGTCGACGACCGCCAGTACCGCGACCCGCAGGTCTGCCCGAAGCCCGGCAAGGGCGGTTCGAACACCGTCGCGCTGAGAGACTGCCAGGCGCTGCTCGACCCGAAGCGCACGCTGCTCGGCACTGCACAGGAGCAGTGGCTCGCCGACGGCTGGGACACGGCGCGGCCGTGGAACCTGCTGGCCCAACAGTCGCTGATGTCGCGCTGGTCGTGGACCGACCCGGCCGCCGGCGGCGCCACCTACTGGACCGACGCGTGGGACGGCTACCCCGCCGCGCGGGCGCGCCTGCTCGACGCGGTCGCGAAACGCGCGGTGCCCGGCCTCGTCGTCCTCGGCGGCGACGTGCACAGCAACTACGTCGCCGAC
>DATMIN010000168.1:0-3279 GCA_035554275.1 Burkholderiaceae bacterium | reverse complement strand
GCACGGCGACGACGTTGTCGCGATCAGCAGCTTCTCGAAATACTTCTCGATGACCGGCTGGCGCCTCGGCTGGCTGGTCGTGGCCGAGGCGCTGGTGCCTGCGGTCGAGCGGCTGGCGCAGAACCTGTACATCTGCCCGTCGTCGGTGGCGCAGCACGCGGCGCTGGCGTGCTTCGAGCCGGCGTCGATCGCCGAATATGAACGCCGGCGCGGCGAGTTCCGCGCCCGCCGCGACTTCCTCGTGCCGGCGCTGAACGCGCTCGGCCTGACGGTGCCGGTGCTGCCCGACGGCGCGTTCTACGCCTGGGCCGACTGCTCGGCGCACTTCTCTGACAACTGCGCCAGCAGCTGGGATTTCTGCTTCGAGCTGATGCGCCGCGCCCACGTCGCGATCACGCCGGGCCGCGACTTCGGGCACGCGCGCACCGAGCGCTTCGTGCGGCTCTCGTACGCGAGCTCGATGGGCGAGCTGCACGAGGCGGTCGAGCGGCTGCGCCGCGCCCTCTAGCCGAAGGCGCGACGAGGCGGGTGAACGGCCCGCATTTCCGGCCTTCGCCGGGCGGGCGCGCCGCTACGCTCTCCCGGTGACCGCCTCCTCGCACCCCGCTCCGCCGCACGCCCCGGCCGCCACGCTGCCGGGCGACGAATCGTTCGACACCACGCTGTGGGACGAGGCCGATGTGCGCCACGTGCGCGGCGCCGCCGCGGCCGACGAGCCCGCGGCGCCGATCGGCCACATCGGCCGCTACGCGCTGCGCCACGCGCTCGGCGAGGGCGGCATCGGCACGGTGTACGCCGCGCACGACCCGCTGCTGTCGCGCCTGATCGCCGTCAAGACGCTGCACCTCGAGGTCGCGGCGAGCGCGCGCGACGCGTTCAACGCGCTGTTCCTGAACGAGGCGCGCGCCGCCGCGGGGCTGAACCACCCGAACATCGTCACCGTGTTCGACGCCGGCATCAGCGACGACCGCGCCTACATCGCGATGGAGCTGCTGAAGGGCCGCGACCTGCGCCAGCTGCGCCTCGAAGGCTGGCGCCCGACGCCGGCGCAGGCGGCGCTGATCGTGCGCCGCGTCGCCGACGCGCTCGGCTACGCGCACACCAAGGGCGTGGTGCATCGCGACGTGAAGCCGGCCAACATCTTCATGATCGGCCGCACCCAGCCCAAGGTGCTCGACTTCGGCATCGCCCGCATCGCGCACCAGCACGACGCGCAGCTCGGCCTCACGGGCCAGGGCGGCGACATCGCCGCCGGCTCGCCGCACTACATGGCGCCCGAGCAGGTGCGCCACGCGAGCGTCGACCGGCGCGCCGACGTGTTCTCGCTCGGCGTCGTGCTCTACGAGCTGCTGACCGACGTGAAGCCGTTCCGCGGCCACTCGCTGCCCGAGATCATGAGCGCGGTGCTCGAGCACGAGCCGCCGCTGGCGAGTCAGGTCGACCCGGCCGTGCCCGAGGCGCTGGCGCGCATTGCCGCGACCGCGCTGGCGAAGAACCCGGATCAACGCTACCGGTCGGCGCGCGCGTTCTCGCGCGAGCTGCGCCACTGGCTCGACGAGCACGGCAGCGCCGCGCCGCGCGCCGCACGCAGGAGCGGCTGGCGCCACGCCGCGCCGCTCGCGCTGGCGCTTGGCGCGGTGGTGCCGGCGCTGGCGATCGGTGCGATCGGCTGGGGCTTCTTCGGCGCGCCACGGCCGAGCGTGCACGCGGTGGCCGAGACCGAAGCGTCGGCCGTGACGCCGCCAGCGGCCACCGTCGCGGTCGCAGCGACCGAGACCACCGCCACGTCGATCGCCCTCGGCGCCCCGGCCGAGCCGGCGCCCGCGAGCGCGCCCGCGGCACCGTCAAGCGAAGCACCTTCGCCGCCGCCCGGCCCCGCGCCGAAGCGAGTCGCAGCGACCGAGCCGCGCGCGCCATCGAAAGACAAGCGCCCCCGCGAACCACGCGAGCGCGACCCGCGCAGCGCCGCAGCAACCGTCGCCGCGATCGCGGCCACCGGCACACTGCGCCTCGCCGTCAGCCCGTGGGGCGAGGTCGAAGTCGACGGCAAGGCCGCCGGCACCACGCCGCCGCTGACCGAGCTGAGCCTGCCCGCCGGGCCGCACCGCATCGTGATCCGCAACACCGACCTGCCGCCGTACCAGGGCACGGTCAACGTCGCCGCCGACCAGGCCGCGACGCTCAAGCACCGCTTTTGACGATGGCGCCCGCGCCGCGCTTCGCGATGCACCGCGCACTGTGGCCGGCGCTGCTGGCCGCGCTCGCCGGCTGCGTGCTCGCGCCGCCGCACGGGCTGATCGAGATCGCAGAGCGGCCGGCCGAGGGCGCGCTGCTCGCCGGCATCCGCGCCTACGACGACGCGCAGTACACGCGCGCCGAACAGCAGCTCACACTCGCGCTGCGCGCCGGCCTGGCGGCACCGCGCGACCGCGCCGCCGCGCACAAATACCTCGCGTTCATCTACTGCACCAGCCAGCGCGTGGCGGCCTGCGAGGCCGAGTTCCGCGCCGCGCGCGCCGACGACCCGGCGTTCGCGCTCGCCAAGGCCGAAGCCGGCCATCCGCAGTGGGCGCCGGTGTGGGCGCGGGTGTCGGCACCGGTGCAGCGATAATCCGGGCTCGATGTCCGATGTCGCCGAGACCACCCCCCCGCCCTTCCGCTTCACGCTGCGCGTCTATTGGGAAGACACCGACGCCGGCGGCGTCGTCTTCTACGCCAACTACCTGAAGTTCTTCGAGCGTGCGCGCACCGAGTGGCTGCGCGCGCTCGGCCACGCGCAGGAGCGCATGCGCGCCGAGGCGGGCGTGATGTTCGTCGTCACCGACACCGAGGTGCACTACCGCCGCCCGGCGCGGCTCGACGACCTGATCGCCGTGACCGTCGACGTGCGCCACGCCGGCCGCGCGCAGCTCACGATCGCGCAGCAGGCCTGGCGCCAGGGTTCAAGCGGCGAGGAGCTGCTCGCCGACGGCACGATCCGGATCGGCTGCGTCGACGCCGGAACTTTCAGGCCGCAGCGCATTCCGATTTCGATCGCCGAGTCGCTGCTCGTTCCCGAGGGACTATGAGACTACTTTCACAAGCGCGGGCCGAGCGCCGGGCCGCTCCCAAGCCGGCCCGCATCCCCTCGGGGGATCGGCCGATGTACTCATCGGACGAGGGGCTCCATTGAATCAGGACTTCTCGATCTTCACGCTCGTCACGCAGGCGAGCTTCGTCGTCCAGCTGGTGATGGCCGGCCTCATGATCGCCTCGCTCGCGAGCTGGACGGTGATCTTC
>DATMIN010000167.1:0-10399 GCA_035554275.1 Burkholderiaceae bacterium | reverse complement strand
GCGCCGCGTGGCTGCGCGCCTCGTGGCGCGAGCGCCGCGACGGCTGGCTGCTCGGCGGCGCGGCGGTCGCGCTCGCGCTGTGCCTGCTGCGGCCGGGCTGGCCGGTCGAGCGCGCGCGCTTCGAGCACGTGGTGGTGCTCGACATCACGCAGAGCATGAATGTCGAAGACGAAACGATCGACGGCCAGCCCGCCTCGCGCCTCGCGTTCGCGAAGCTTCTGCTGCGGCGCGCGCTGCTCGAGCTGCCGTGCGGCTCGAAGCTCGGCTGGGGCGTGTTCACCGAGTACCGCGTGTTCTTGTTGCTCGAGCCGGTCGAGGTGTGCGCGAACCTGACCGAGCTGCGCGCCACGCTCGCGCGCATCGACGGCCGCATGGCGTGGAGCGGCAACAGCGAGATCGCGAAGGGCGTGCACAGCGGCATCGACATCGCGCGCCAGCTGCCGGGGCGGCCCTCGCTGGTGTTCGTCACCGACGGCCAGGAGGCGCCGCCGCTGAGCCCGCGCCATCGCCCGGCGTTCGACGACAAGCCGGGCGAGGTGCCGGGGCTGATCGTCGGCGTCGGCGACCTGCGGCCGTCGCCGATCCCGAAGACCGATCCCGCCGGCAACCCGATCGGCTTCTGGCGCGCCGATCAGGTGGCGCAGGCCGATCTGTACCGCAACGGGCGCGGGTCGAGCGTCGGCAACGAGGCGATGGTCGAGGAGGGCGACGGCGCGGCGTTGCCGGCGCTCGGCGCCACGCCGGGGCAGGAACACCTGTCGGCGCTGCGCGAGCCGTATCTGCGGCTGCTCGCGCGCGAACGCGGCCTGGCGTTCCTGCGCCTCGAATCGCCCGAAGCGCTCGCCGCGGCGCTGACCGCACCGGCGCTGGCGAAGCCGACGATGGTGCGCGCCGACGGCCGCGTCGCGTTCGCGCTGCTCGCGCTTGCGCTGCTGCTCGCGCGCCACGCCGCGCCGTGGAGGTGGCCGCTGCGCAGGCGCGCGTGAGCGGGCGCGCCTGTACAGCCGCGGTGCCGCGCGCTACCGTCGGTGTGCGCCGTGCAGGCCCAAGGTCCAATCCTCGCACGCTGCGTTCCATCCGAATGACCCTCGAAGGAGACTCACCATGGCCGCCAAGCTGATCGCGCTCTACAAGAAGCCCGCCGACCCGAAGGCGTTCGACGCCTACTACCACTCGACGCACGTGCCCAAGGCCAAGAAGGTTCCCGGGCTGCGCGGCTACGAGATCAGCACCGGGCCGCTCGGCGATTCGCCGTACAGGCTGGTCGCGATCCTGTCGTTCGATTCGCTCGCGGCGATCCAGTCGGGCTTCGGTACGCCCGAAGGAAAGGCCGCCGCCGACGACCTCGGCAACTTCGCGCAGGCCGGCGTCGAACTGCTGATGTTCGACACCCAGCCGGTCTGACGTCACGCGTCGATCGCTCGGCCCGGCCGCGGCTCGCGCTGCGGCCGGGCCGCTTTCATTGATTAGGCATAGCTAATAGCAAATCGAATAGATTTTATTGTTCCAAATCCTCTGTCGTGCCTACAGTCGACCCATCGGCTTCTCCAAACCGTTCGTCACCGAAGGAAACATCGATGGGCAACATGACCGACCCGGTGCAGATCACCGACGCGAAGAAGCGCTATTCGGCCGGCGTGCTGAAGTACGCGCAGATGGGCTACTGGGACTCCGACTACGAGCCCAAGGCGACCGATATCCTCGCGCTGTTCCGCATCACGCCGCAGGACGGCGTCGACCCGATCGAGGCCGCCGCCGCGGTGGCCGGCGAGTCGAGCACCGCGACGTGGACGGTGGTCTGGACCGATCGCCTGACCGCCTGCGACATGTACCGCGCCAAGGCCTACAAGGTCGAGCCGGTGCCGGGCATCCCCGGCCAGTATTTCTGCTACGTCGCCTACGACCTGTCGCTGTTCGAGGAAGGCTCGATCACGAACGTGGCCGCGTCGGTGATCGGCAACGTGTTCAGCTTCAAGCCGCTGAAGGCGGCGCGGCTCGAGGACATGAAGTTCCCGGTCGCCTACGTGAAGACCTTCGCCGGACCGCCGACCGGCATCGTGGTCGAGCGCGAACGGCTCGACAAGTTCGGCCGCCCGCTGCTCGGCGCCACCACCAAGCCGAAGCTCGGCCTGTCGGCCCGCAACTACGGCCGCGTGGTCTACGAAGGCCTGCGCGGCGGGCTCGACTTCATGAAGGACGACGAGAACATCAACTCGCAGCCCTTCATGCACTGGCGCGACCGCTTCCTGTTCGTGATGGACGCCGTCAACAAGGCGAGTGCGGCGACCGGCGAGGTCAAGGGCAGCTACCTGAACGTGACTGCCGGCACGATGGAAGAGATGTACCGCCGCGCCGAGTTCGCGAAGTCGCTCGGCTCGGTGATCGTGATGGTCGACCTCGTCGTCGGCTACACCGGCATCCAGTCGCTCAGCCACTGGTGCCGCCAGAACGACATGATCCTGCACCTGCACCGCGCCGGCCATGGCACCTACACGCGCCAGAAGAACCACGGCATGAGCTTTCGCGTGATCGCGAAGTGGATGCGCCTGGCCGGCGTCGACCACATCCACGCCGGCACGGCGGTCGGCAAGCTCGAGGGCGACCCGATGACGGTGCAGGGCTATTACAACGTCTGCCGCGACACGCACACCACGGTCGACCTGCCGCGCGGCATCTACTTCGACCAGGACTGGGGCGCGCTGAAGAAGGTGATGCCGGTCGCCTCGGGCGGCATCCACGCCGGCCAGATGCACCAGCTGCTCGACCTGTTCGGCGACGACGTGGTGCTGCAGTTCGGCGGCGGCACGATCGGCCACCCGCAGGGCATCCAGGCCGGCGCGACCGCGAACCGCGTGGCGCTCGAGGCGATGGTGCTGGCGCGCAACGAGGGCCGCGACATCAAGAACGAAGGGCTCGATGTCCTGCGCAGTGCGGCCAAGTGGTGCAGCCCGCTCGCCGCCGCGCTCGACACCTGGGGCGACATCACCTTCAACTACACCTCGACCGACACCTCGGACTACGTGCCGACCGCGTCGGTCGCCTGAGCCAGGAGCACCCGACATGCGCATCACCCAAGGCACCTTCTCGTTCCTGCCCGAGCTCAGCGACGCGCAGATCACGCGCCAGATCGACTACTGCCTCGACAAAGGCTGGGCGATCGGCGTCGAGCACACCGACGACCCGCACCCGCGCAACACCTTCTGGGAGATGCACGGCAACCCGATGTTCGACATCAAGGACGCGGCCGGCATCCTGATGGAGATCAACGCCTGCCGCAAGGCCTTCCCGCGCGAGTACATCCGCGTGACCGCGTTCGACTCGACCCACGGCACCGAGTCGGTGGTGCTGTCGTTCATCGTCAACCGCCCGAAGGAGGAGCCCGGCTTCCGCCTCGTGCGCACCGAGGGCGAGGGCCGCTCGATCCGCTACAGCATCGAGAGCTATGCGGTGACAGCCCGGCCCGAGGGCGCGCGCTACTAAGCGCGGCCAGCGCCGACCTCACGATCTTCGACGAGCCCAGCCATGGACGCCGCCCATCCCGCAATCGCCGACGCCCCGGCCGGCAGTGCCGCGCCGGTCGCGCCGCGCGCGCTGTTCGAGTCGTCGGGCGTCAAGGCGCTGCTCGACCAGCTCGACGCCGAGCTGATCGGTCTGGCGCCGGTGAAGGGCCGGATCCGCGACATCGCCGCGCTGCTGCTGATCGACAAGCTGCGCGCCGAGCAGGGCCTGCAATCGACCCCGCCGTCGCTGCACATGTGCTTCACCGGCAACCCCGGCACCGGCAAGACCACGCTGGCGCTGCGCATGGCCGCGGTGCTGAAGCAGCTCGGCTACGTGCGCAAGGGCCACCTGGTCGCGGTGACGCGCGACGATCTGGTCGGCCAGTTCATCGGCCACACCGCGCCGAAGACCAAGGACGTGCTGAAGAAGGCGATGGGCGGTGTGCTGTTCATCGACGAGGCGTACTACCTCTATCGCCCCGAGAACGAGCGCGACTACGGCCAGGAGGCGATCGAGATCCTGCTGCAGGTGATGGAGAACCAGCGCGACGACCTGGTCGTGATCCTGGCCGGCTACAAGGACCGGATGGACACGTTCTTCACCAGCAACCCCGGCATGGCCTCGCGGATCGCGCACCACATCGACTTCCCCGACTACTCGGAAGGCGAGCTGATGCAGATCGCGCAGCTGATGCTGGGCGGCCTCAACTACCGCTTCGACGCCGATGCGCAGGGCGCGTTCGCGAACTACCTGCAGCGGCGCCGCGCGCAACCGCACTTCGCCAACGCGCGCTCGATCCGCAACGCGCTCGACCGCATCCGCCTGCGCCAGGCCACGCGGCTGTTCGATTCGACGCAGGTGCTGACGCGCGAGCAGCTCACCACGCTGCAGGCCGAAGACATCCTCGCCAGCCGCGTGTTCGGCACGCGCGCGGCCGCGACCGACCCAGGAGACTCGCGATGAGCATCGAAGCCCTGATCTTCGACGTCGACGGCACGCTCGCCGACACCGAAGAGGCGCACCGCCGCGCCTTCAACAGCGCGTTCGAGCGCTGCGGCCTCGGTTGGTGCTGGAGCCGCGCCGAGTACCGTGCGCTGCTCGGCGTCACCGGCGGCAAGGAGCGGCTCGCGCACCACATCCGCGCCACCACGCCGCCGGCCGGCCAACGCGCGCTGCTCGATCGCATCCCCGCGTTGCACGCCGAGAAGACGCACGCCTACACCGCGATTGCCGCGGCCGGCGGCATCGCGCTGCGGCCCGGCATCGCGCGGCTGCTCGACGAGGCCGAGGCCGCGGGCCTGCGGCTGGCGATCGCGAGCACGACGACCGCGGCCAACATCGACGCGCTGCTGCGCGCCACGCTCGGCGACGATGGCGTCGAGCGCTTCGACGTGATCGCCTGCGGCGACCAGGTGCGCGCAAAGAAGCCCGCGCCCGACATCTACGCGCTGGCGCTGCAATCGCTCGGCGTGCCACCGGAACACGCGATCGCGATCGAGGATTCGGCGAACGGGCTGCGCTCCGCGACCGCGGCCGGGCTGTGGACGCTGGTCACGCCGACGTTCTGGACCGAAGGCGCCGATTTCGGCGCCGCCGGCCTGAGGCTGCCGCATCTCGGCGACCCGGGCGAGCCAGTGCCGGGCGAGCCGGGCAGCGCGCTCGCCGACGCCGCGTGGCTCACCCTCGACGAGCTGCTGCGCGTCGCCAGCCCGGTGCCCGCGCGCGGAGCGCGCCCGCCGCGCGCGATGCCGGCCGCGAGCGGAGCGGCGCGATGACGGCGTCGCCGATCCGGATCGCACCGAGCCTGCTGTCGGCCGATTTCGCGCGCCTCGGCGACGAGGTGCGTGCGGTCGTCGAGGCCGGCGCCGACCTGATCCATTTCGACGTGATGGACAACCACTACGTGCCGAACCTGACGGTCGGCCCGCTGGTGTGCGCAGCGATCAAGCCGCACGCGACCGTGCCGATCGACGTGCACCTGATGGTCAAGCCGGTCGACGCGCTGGTGCCGATGTTCGCCGAGGCGGGCGCGTCGATCATCTCGTTCCACCCCGAGGCGAGCGAGCACGTCGACCGCACGATCCAGCTGATCCGCGCCGCCGGTTGCAAGGTCGGGCTGGTGCTGAACCCGGCGACGCCGCTCGCGTGGCTCGACCACACGCTCGAGCAGCTCGACCTGGTGCTGCTGATGTCGGTGAACCCGGGCTTCGGCGGGCAGGGCTTCATCGAGCACGTGCTGGGCAAGATCGCCGCGGTGCGCGCGCGCATCGACGCGGTCGCGCAGCGCACCGGGCGCGCGATCTGGCTCGAAGTCGACGGCGGCGTGAAGGCCGACAACGCGCGCCGCATCGCCGCGGCCGGCGCCGACACGCTGGTGGCCGGCTCGGCGGTGTTCAACGGCGGGGTCGGCTACCGCGAGGCGATCGGCGCGATCCGCACCGAGGCGCTCGCCGGGCTGGCCGGGCTGGCGCGTGCGGCCTGACGACCCAACGACAGCGACAACGACAACGACGAAGGAGACCGCGATGCCCACCGCCGGAAAGCCGACGCTGACCCAGTTCCTGATCGAGGAGCGCCGCCGCCACCCGGGCGCGACCGGCGAACTGAACGCGCTGATCACCGACATCTCGCTCGCCTGCAAGGCGATCGCGTGCAAGGTCGCGTTCGGCGCGCTCGCCGACGTGCCGCCCGAGACCGGCGGCGCCACCAACGTGCAGGGCGAGCCGCAGAAGCCGCTCGACGTGCTCAGCAACCAGCTCTTCGTGCGCGCCAACGAGTGGGGCGGGCACGTCGCCGGCATGGTCTCGGAGGAGATGGAGCAGGCGTACACACTGCCGGCGCAGTACCCGCGCGGCAAGTACCTGCTGATGTTCGACCCGCTCGACGGCTCGTCGAACATCGACGTCAACGTCTCGGTCGGCAGCATCTTCTCGGTCGCGCGCGCCGCCGAGCCAGGGCGCGACGCCGAGCCCGGTGATTTCCTGCAGCCCGGCACGCGGCAGGTCGCGGCCGGCTACGCGATCTACGGCCCGGCGACGATGCTGGTGCTCTCGTTCGGCAACGGCACGCACGCGTTCACGCTCGAGCCGCAGCTCGGCGAGTGGGTGCTGAGCCACCGCCACCTGCGGATCCCGCCGCGCACCCACGAGTTCGCGATCAACGCGTCGAACAGCCGCTTCTGGGAGCCGGCCGTGAAGCGCTACGTCGACGAATGCCTCGCCGGCCAGACGGGGCCGCGCGGCGCCGACTTCAACATGCGCTGGATCGCCTCGCTGGTGGCCGAGACCCACCGCATCCTGATGCGCGGCGGCGTGTTCCTCTACCCGCGCGACACCAAGGACGCAAACAAGGCCGGTCGCCTGCGCCTGCTGTACGAGGCGAACCCGATCGCGATGCTGATCGAGCAGGCCGGCGGCATGGCCAGCACCGGCCGCGGCCGGCTGCTCGAGGTGCAGCCCGAGGCGCTGCACCAGCGCATCGGCTTCGTGTTCGGCTCGGCGCAGGAGGTCGCGCGGATCGAGCAGTACCACCGCGAGGAGCCGCTCGACACCTACCAGTCGCCGCTGTTCGGCAAGCGCGGCCTGTTCGCCGCGACCGCGTACTAGGCCAGCAGCGGCCCGCGCGCGCCGCCACGGCCGGCGCGCCCCGAGATCATCACTTTCCGCGAGGTTCCCCATGTCCGTGAAGCACCCGATCATTGCGATCACCGGCTCGTCCGGCGCCGGCACCACCTCGGTGACGCGCACCTTCGAGAACATTTTTCGGCGCGAGCAGGTCCGCGCCGCGATCGTCGAGGGCGACAGCTTCCACCGCCACGACCGCCAGGCGATGAAGCTCGCGATGGCCGAGGCCGAGACGCAGGGCCGGCTGCACTTCAGCCACTTCGGCGAGGACGCGAACCTGTTCGCCGAGCTCGAGGCGCTGTTCCGCGACTACGCCGAATCGGGCACCGGGCAGGCGCGCAAGTACCTGCACAACGACGAAGAGGCGGCGCCCTACCAGCAGCCGCCCGGCACCTTCACGCCGTGGGAGAAGCTGCCCGCGAGCGAGCTGCTGTTCTACGAGGGCCTGCACGGCGGCGTGAAGACCGAGACGGTCGACATCGCGCGCTTCGCCGACCTGCTGATCGGCGTGGTGCCGGTGATCAACCTCGAGTGGATCCAGAAGATCCACCGCGACAAGAGCACGCGCGGCTACTCGACCGAGGCGGTGACCGACGTGATCCTGCGCCGCATGCACGAGTACGTGCACTACATCTGCCCGCAGTTCACGCGCACCCACATCAACTTCCAGCGCGTGCCGGTGGTCGACACCTCCGACCCGTTCATCGCGCGCACCATTCCGACGGCCGACGAGAGCCTGGTCGTGATCCGCTTCTCCGACCCGCACGGCTTCGACTTCCCGTACCTGCTGAGCATGCTGCACGACTCGTTCATGTCGCGCGCCAACACGCTGGTGGTGCCGGGCGGCAAGATGGAGCTGGCGATGCAGCTGATCTTCACGCCGATGATCATGCGACTCGTGGAGCGGCGCCGCAAGGCGCTGGCGGCGTGATGGGCGCCGCCGATCAAGGGCGCCTCGGTGCCGCCGCGGCGCTGCGCGCTGCGTACGACCCTGCGCTGCGCCGCGAGTGCGCGAACGCGCTGCGCTTTCTGGCCGTCGACGCGGTGCAGGCCGCGAACTCCGGCCACCCCGGCATGCCGATGGGCATGGCCGACATCGCCGAGGCACTGTGGCGCCACACGCTGCGCCACGACCCTGCCCATCCGACGTGGCCCGACCGCGACCGCTTCGTGCTGTCGAACGGCCACGGCTCGATGCTGCTGTACGGGCTGCTGCACCTCGCCGGCTACGAGCTGCCGATGGCCGAGCTGCAGCGCTTTCGCCAGCTGCACTCGCGCACGCCGGGGCACCCCGAGGTCGGCATCACGCCGGGGGTCGAGACGACGACCGGCCCGCTCGGCCAGGGCCTGGCGAACGCGGTCGGCATGGCGCTGGCCGAGAAGCTGCTCGCGGCCGAGTTCAACCGGCCCGGGCACACGATCGTCGACCACCGCACCTACGTGTTCCTCGGCGACGGCTGCCTGATGGAAGGCATCAGCCACGAGGCCTGCTCGCTGGCCGGCACTTGGCGCCTGAACAAGCTGGTCGCGTTCTACGACGACAACGGCATCTCGATCGACGGGGAAGTCTCCGGCTGGTTCAGCGACGACACGCCCGGCCGCTTCGAGGCCTACGGCTGGACGGTGCTGCCCGGCGTCGACGGCCACGACAGCGCGGCGCTCGACCGCGCGATCGCGCACGCGCTGGCGGCCGATCGGCCGGTGCTGGTGTGCTGCAAGACGCGCATCGGCCACGGCTCGCCGAACCGCGCCGGCACCGCGAAGGCGCACGGCGAAGCGCTCGGCGCGGCCGAGATCGCGTTGACGCGCGCGGCGCTCGGCTGGAGCGCGGCGCCGTTCGAGATCCCGGAGCCGGTGCGCCAGGCGTGGTCGGCGCGCGAGCGCGGTGCCGCGCAGCAGCGCGAATGGCGCGAGCGCTTTGACGCGTATGCGCAGGCGCATCCCGCGCTCGCCGCCGAGTTCACGCGCCGCCACGCGGTGCCCGCCGCGTTGCCGCCCGCGGCCGAGCAGGCCCTGGCCGCCGCCTGCGACGGTGCCGAGGCGCGCGCCGCCGCGGTCGCGACGCGCAAGGCCTCGCAGGAGGTGCTGAACCAGGTCGGCCCGGCGATGCCCGAACTGCTCGGCGGCTCGGCCGACCTGACCGGCTCGAACCTGACCGACTGGAAGGGCCACAAGCCGCTGACCGGCAGCGGCACCGGCAACCACGTGCACTACGGCGTGCGCGAGTTCGGCATGGGCGCGATCATGAACGGCGTCGCACTGCACCGCGGTTTGCGCCCGTACGGCGGCACGTTCCTGACCTTCTCCGACTACGCGCGCAACGCGATCCGGCTGTCGGCGCTGATGCGGCTGCCGGTCGTCTACGTGTTCACGCACGATTCGATCGGCCTCGGCGAGGACGGGCCGACGCACCAGCCGATCGAGCACGCGTCGAGCCTGCGGCTGATGCCCGGCGTCGATGTGTGGCGACCGGCCGATGCGACCGAGACCGCGGTCGCGTGGCGCGAAGCGCTGCGCCGCCACGACGGGCCGGCGTGCCTGCTGCTGTCGCGCCAGGCCTTGCCGCACGCCGGCGACGGCAGCGCGCGCGTCGACGCGATCGCGCGCGGCGCCTACGTGCTGCGCCGGCCGGCCGGCGAGCGCGTCGCGCTGCTCGCGAGCGGCTCGGAGGTCGGCGTCGCGCTCGCCGCCGCGGCGCTGCTCGAAGCTGACGGCATTCCCGCGCGCGTGATCTCGGTGCCGTGCCTCGACGTCTTCGAGCGCCAGGATGCCGCGTGGCGCCGCGACGTGATTCCGCGCCATCTGCCGCGCGTCGCGGTCGAGGCCGGCAGCACCGGGTTGTGGTGGAAGTTCGTCGGCGAGGACGGCGCGGTCGTCGGGCTCGATCGCTACGGCGAATCGGCGCCGGCCGGCGCGCTGTTCGAGCACTTCGGTATCACCGCGCAGCGCGTCGCCGACGCGGCGCGCGCGGTCGCGGGGTGTGGCCGACAATCGGCGGGGTGAGCAAGGCCTTCACCCGCGAAACCGACGATGCACCGGAAGACGACGATGACGACCCATCGCTGCCGCCGCTGCCCGAAGGCAGCAAGAACTATCTGACGCCGTCCGGCTATGCGCGGCTGCGCGCCGAGCTGCTCGCGCTGCTCGACGACGAGCGGCCGAAGGTCGTCGAGGTCGTCTCGTGGGCCGCGAAGAACGGCGATCGCTCCGAGAACGGCGCCTACCTGTACGGCAAGAAGCGGCTGCGCGAGATCGACCGGCGCATTCGCTTCCTG
>DATMIN010000166.1:0-2749 GCA_035554275.1 Burkholderiaceae bacterium | reverse complement strand
CACCAGGTGCGTCTGCCAGTCGGGCAGCTCGCGCAGCGTCTGCAGCAGGCGCAGGCCGTAGACCGCGCCGCTGGCGCCGGTGATCGCGACGACCAGGCGGTTCGTCATGTCGGGCTGGCCTGCAGGAAGTCGAAGCGCGCGCCGGCATCGATCTCGGCCGCGAGGTCGATGCCGTCCTCGCCCGGAATGCGCACCTTCGTGAACACGTGCTCGGGGTAGGCCACCGGCCGCGTCGCGTCCAGGCCCATCTTGGCGCTCAGCCCCTGCCAGTGCGAGGGCGGCACGGCGAGCCCGTCCGACTCGCTCAGGCGCTGCACCGCAGGGTGGCCGACCGTGGTCGACGGGTCGAGCACCGAGCCCTGCGCGCCAGCGATGACGACCAGGTCGCGGTCGGCCTGGAAGCGGGTGGCCACCGCCCACTCCACCTGCTGCGGCTCGTGCACGTCGACGTCGTCGTCGACCACGATGACCTGCTTGATGTCGTAGTGCGCACCGAAGGCCGCGCAGATGACGTTCTTCGGCTGGCCCTCGTGCGTCTTCTTCAGCTTCACGAACAGGTGGTAGCGAGCGACGCCGCCGATCGACAGGTGCACGTCCAGCACGCCCTGGAAGCTGCGCTGCAGGTGCGCGAGCAGCGTCGCCTCGCGCGGGATGGCGCCCAGCAGCAGGTGCTCCATCTCGGCTGGCACGATGGTGTGGAAGATCGGATCGCGGCGGTGCGTGATCGCGTCGATCTCGATCACCTCGCGCTCCTCGCGCGCGCTGTAGTACTTGGGGAACTCGCCGAACGGACCTTCGGGCTCGCGCACGCCAGGCAGGATGCGGCCCTCGATGACGATCTCGGCATCGGCCGGCACGCGCACCTCGTGGTGCAGGCACTTCACCACCCGCAGCGGCACACCGTGCAGCGCGCCGGCGATCTCGAGTTCGTCGCTGTCGATCGGCCCGATCGCCTGCGAGGCGAGCAGCGTCAAGGGGTCGACGCCGATCACGACGGCCACCGGCAGCGCTTCGCCGCGCCGCTCGGCTTCCTTGTAGAAGGCGTGCAGGTGGCGCGGCAGCATCAGGATCGCCATGCGATCTTTCGAGTGCACCTGGATGCGGTTGATCGAGACGTTCTGGATGCCGGTGGCCGGGTTGCGCGCGATCACCAGGCCTGCCGTGATGTAGGGGCCGTTGTCATGCTCGCTGTGCGTGGGGATCGGCAGCAGCTGGCGCGGGTCGACGCCGCGGTGCACGACCTGCTGGCAGGGTGCTTCGCTGCGCGCCACTTCGCGCCACGGCAGCGGGTTCGCCGCCGCATCGCGAAAGCGCGCGAGCAGTTCCGCCTGCGTCACGCCCATCGCTTCGGCGATCCACTCGCGGCGCGACATGAACCCCGACACCACCGGGATGTCGTGCCCCGCCGGCCGCGGGAAGAAGCTCGCCTGGCGACCGTCCAGCCGCTTGGCAATGGCGGCGAGCCGGTGCTGCAGCGCCGTGCCGGGCCGGATGATTGCCAGCCGGTCCGTCGCCGCGAGGTGTGCCAGCCACAGGCGCAGCTGTGCATAGGGCGCCCGCGCGGCGGCGGCCGGTTGCGGCAAGGGGTCGTTCAGCGTGTGCATCATTTCGGCGAGGTGGCGGTAGAGGGGTGGGCAGCGGCGGTCGGCGGTTCGACGGCCGTGTACTCGCCCGCCACCAGCATCCGACGCAGCACCTTGCCCACCGGCGATTTGGGGATCGCGTCGACGAACACGTACTCGCGCGGGCGCTTGAAGTTGGGCAGCTCGGAGCGGCGGCAATGGGCGTCCAGCGTCTGGGCATCGAGCGGGCCGCTGCGCGTCACGAAGGCCACCACGCGCTGGCCCCAGCGCTCGTCGCGCAGGCCCGCCACGGCGACTTCCTGCACGCCGGGGCACAGCGATATCACCGATTCGATGTCGACCGGCGAGATGTTCTCGCCGCCGCTGATGATCATGTCGTCGACGCGGCCGCTGACGAACAGGTCGCCCTCGGCATCGAGGCAGCCGGTGTCGCCGGTGAAGTACCAGCCGTCGCGCAGCGACTTGGCGTCCGCGTCGGGCCGGTGCCAGTAGCCCTCGAAGGCCTCGTCGCCGAGCAGGTCCGCGATGATCTGGCCCTCTTCGCCGGGCGCAGCGAGGTCGTCGGGGCCGGCAGCGTTGAGGCGGACCACACGCAGGCGCGCATTCAAGCCCGCGCGGCCGGCACTGCCGGGCTTGCGGCGCGCGTCCTGGTCGATCGAGAAGGTGTAGACCTCGGACGAGCCGTAGTGGTTGACGAACAGGTCCGGCGCGAAGGCCCTTTGCAGGCGCTGCAGCAGGGCGTCGTGCATCGGCGCGCCGGCAAAGCCGAGCTTGCGCACCGAGGCGAGGTCGTCGCCCGGCCCGGCGCCGCGGCCCAGCGCCAGACGGGCCGCCAGCATGTCGTGGTAGAGCGTGGGCACGAGGTAGAGGCAGGTCATGCGCTCGCGCTCGATCAGCGCCAGCGCCTGCTTCGGGTCGAAGCGCGGCACGCAGGCGAACACGCCATCGACCAGCGCCATCGCCAGCAGCGAGCGCACGCCCATCGTGTGATAGATCGGCATCACGCCCAGCGTGCGCTCGCCGCGGCGGTAGAGGTTCTGCGCCACGTGCGCCAGGGCCGCGGCGCGCTCGTGCCGGTGCCGGCGCGGCACGCCCTTGGGCTTGCCGGTGGTGCCGGAGGTGTAGAGCATCAGCGAGACGTCCTCGGCATCGGCCTGCGGGACGAG
>DATMIN010000165.1:0-11580 GCA_035554275.1 Burkholderiaceae bacterium | reverse complement strand
GCCCGACGTGATGAACCACAACCTCGAGACCACCCCGCGCCTGTACAAGCAGGCGCGCCCGGGCTCGGACTACGCGTACTCGCTGAACCTGCTGAAGCGCTTCAAGGAATTTGCGCCGCACGTGCCGACCAAGAGCGGCGTGATGGTCGGCCTCGGCGAAACCGACGCCGAGATCCTGCAGGTGATGCGCGACATGCGCGCACACGGCATCGACATGCTGACGATCGGCCAGTACCTCGCGCCGAGCGCCCACCATCTGCCGGTGATGCGCTACGTGCACCCCGACACGTTCAAGATGTTCGAGCGCGAGGCCGCCGCGATGGGCTTCACGCATGCCGCGGTCGGCGCGATGGTGCGCTCGAGCTACCACGCCGATCAGCAGGCCGAGGCCGCCGGGCTGGCGCCGAGCGCCGCCTGAGTCGCGGGTCGGCGGCACGCGATGCCTGCCGTCAAGACGCCGCTCGTCGAGCCGGCGCTGGCGTGCGGCAACTGCCGCCAGCCGATGCAGCGGCTCACGCTGCCGGGCCACTACGGCCTGCCGGTCGAACTCGACGTCTGCGCCGGCTGCCACCTCGTCTGGTTCGACAGCACCGAGACGGCGCGCCTGTCCGGCCCGGCGCTGCTGGCGCTGATCGGCGAGATGGCGCAGGCGCAGAGCCTGGCGCACGCGACGCTGCGGCCCGACGTGGCGTGCCCGCGCTGCGGCGGTGCGCTGAAGACGGTGCACAACCAGACGCGCTGGGGCCGGTCGCTGCAGCTCGAGTGCCTGGTGCGGCACGGCGCGTATCAGTCGTTCGCGCAGTTTCTGTACGAGAAGGGGCTGCTGCGGCCGATGTCGCCGATCGATCGCCGCAAGCTGTTGGCGAGCACCGGCCGCATCGATTGCGTCAACTGCGGCGCCGCGGTCGGGCGCGACGACGCGCAGTGCCCGCACTGCGGCTCGGTGCCGAGCCTGCTCGACGTGGCGCGCCTGGCGCGCGCGCTCGACCCGGAAGACGCACTCGCGCCGCAGCGCGTGCACGCTGCCGATGTCGAACGCGCCGCGCTGCAGTGCGCCGCCTGCGGCGCGGCGCTGCCACCGGGCGAATCGATCTCGTGCGCGCAGTGCGGGGCGACGCTGGCGGTGAGCCGGCTCGCCGAGGTTCATGCGCGGGTCGCCGAGCTGGCGCCGGCGCTGCGCGCCCTGGCCGAGAAGCCGCCGCCCGACCTCGTGAAGCGCCGCCTCGACGTGCTCGGCGAGGACATCCCCCGCCGCCGCGCCTGGATCAAGGAGATGGAAGCGGAGGCGAATCAGCGCCGCGGCGTCGGCGGGCGCGCCGACGACGACGAGCTCGACTGGTCGTCGCTGTTCGGCCGCGGCACGAACCCGATCCGCGCGGTATTCATCGCGCTGGCGATCTGGTTCGTCTGGTACTTCTGGCCGCGCGGCTGAGCGCGGCGGCCGATCCGACGCCGAGGTCAGGCGTCGGCGAGCAGCTTCTCGACCAGCGTGTGCAGCGCCGCGAAATCGGGCTCGCCGACGTAGCGCTTGACGATCCGGCCGTGCTTGTCGATCAGCACGCTGGTCGGTGTGAGTTGCACCTGGCCGAAGCTCTTCGCGATCGCGCCGGTGTTGTCGATCGCCACGCCGAACGGCAGCTTGCGACTCTGCGCGAAATTGATCACGTAGGCCGGCGGGTCGTAGCTCATCGCCACGGCCACCGTCTCGTAGCCGCGCGCCTTGTACTTCTCGTGCGTCGCGACGATCTGCGGCATCTCCTTGACGCAGGTGACGCAGTCGGTGGCCCAGAAGTTGACCAGCACGACCTTGCCACGCAGTTCGTCGGTGCTGGTCTTGCTGCCGTCGAGCAGCGTGTAGGCCACGTTCGGCGCCGGGGTGCCGCCCTGCAGCGTCGCGAACGTCAGGTAACCCCCGATCCCCAGCCCGAGGGCAACAATGGCGGCGGCGAATATCTTGGTCGGCTTCAACGGAGGTCCCTCATGCGGCGCAGGAAGTTTACGTCAGCGGCCGTTTCCGCGGCCGGGCTGGGCGCACTGGGTGTGGGCGTTTCGGCGCGCGCGGCCGGGCTGACCGAGAGCGACGCCGCGCTCGGCGTGCGCGCCGCGCTCGAGCGCGGGGCCGTGGCGGCGGTCGGGCTGCTCGGCAAGACCGGCGGCTTCCTCGACAACCCGAAGGTGCGCATCCCGCTGCCCGGGTTCCTGAACGAGGCCGCGAAGCTGGCGAAGTTCACCGGCCAGCAGCAGCGCGTCGACGCGCTCGTGACCGCGATGAACCGCGCCGCCGAGCAGGCGGTGCCGCAGGCGAAGACGCTGCTGATCAATGCGGTGAAGGCGATGAGCGTCGAGGACGGCAAGCAGATCATCACCGGCGGCGACAACTCGGTGACGCAGTTCTTCGCGACCAAGACGCGCGCGCCGCTCGCGGTGACGTTCCTGCCGATCGTCACGCGTGCGACCGAGAAGGTCGCGCTGGCCGACAAGTACAACGCGCTGGCCGGCAAGGCCTCGGGCTTGGGCCTGCTGAAGAAGGACGATGCCAACATCCAGCAGTACGTGACCGGCAAGGCGCTCGACGGCCTGTACCTCGTGATCGGCGACGAGGAGCGCAAGATCCGCCAGAACCCGGTGGGCACCGGCAGCGCGATCCTGCAGAAGGTGTTCGGCGCGCTGAAGTAGCGCGCGGGTCAGAGCACCTTCGACAGCTCGAACATCAACGCCGACGGCAGCGAATTCGACAGCGCCTCGCGGCCGATACGGGCCGTCGTCGAGCCGCTGAAGCCCGACATCTCGTACGCCGAGCCCTGCTCGACGATTTCGATGAAGACGAACTCGGGCACCTCGGCGACGATCTCGTCGCGGAACTGGTCGAAGCGCTCGCCGGTCTGGATCGACTCGATGATCAGTGCGTGCGGCAAGCCCTCGCGGCAGAACGCCGCGGCCTCGTCGACCGAATTGACGAAGTCGATGATCAGGCTCATGTTGCGCAGCGCCTCGCGGATCTGCACCCGCAGGTCGCGCCGCGCGACGACCACCAGCACGTGGCTGCCGGCCAGCGGCTGCGAGTTCGTCGACGGCGAGAAGCCGTCGTTGAGCTCCATCGTGCTGACGCCTTCGATCTCGTTGCTCGCGGTGCGCGGGAACTCGAGCGTCAACGCCGTCATGTGGGCCTCGTCGCGGCGCTCGACGACCAGGCCCATCGTCCACGCGGTCTGCTCGAGCAGCCGCCAGGTCAGCGAGTCGAGGCCGCGCGGCGCGGTGGCCTGCGCGCCGTCGGTCAGCTGATCGAGCGCGCGGTGCGCGAAGCGGCAGGTCAGCCGCGCGTGCACGGGCCAGGCCTTCACGTCGATCGTGAACTCGATCTGCGATTGCGCGTTGGCCAGGGCCCAGTCGAGCGTCGAGTTCAGCAAGCCGAACAGCAGCGCGGCATCGACGATCACCTCGGCCGGCTTCAGCGCCGGCTTGAGCGTGATGCCGCGCGCGGCGGTCTGGCGCGTGCGGTGCGCGATCACGCCGCCGAGCACGTCGGCGAGCTGCAGCCGCTCGTGCGACTGGCGCAGCCGCCCCGACGCGAAGCGCGTGAGCTGCTGGCCGATCATGCCGGCCTGGCGCGCCGACTCGACCTCGTCGCGCAGCGCGCGCAGGCCCTGCCGGTCGATGCGGCCGGTGCTGGTGAGCGCGTTGATGCGCTCGAGCGCGGCGGTCAGCGGGCCGGCGATCTCGGCGCCGATCTGCGCGACCAGCTCGTGCCAGCGCTCGTGCTCGACCTCCGACGCGTCGGCGGGCCGTGCGTAGGGCGCGGGCTGCGCAGCCGGTGTACCGCCGCTCTGGGCCATCGTTCGACGCTCGCTTTCTTGCAGGATCGTGCTGCCGAGATCGGGCACGGGGCGCGAGTTTCCGCCCGCGCGCCGCCGAGCGCCAGTGCGGCCGGTCGCGTTTCACCTCTTCGCGGGGGTGAAATCTTCACGCTTGGCGCCTCGCGGCGTGGTCAGATGGCACGCGCCGTGCGAAGCGCGGCGATGTCGGCGTCGCCCAGGCCGAACTCGCGCAGCAGTTCGTCGGTGTGCTCGCCGAGCAGCGGCGGCGGCCGGCGGTACTGCACCGGCGTGGCCGACAGCTTCATCGGGCTCGCCACGAGACGCACGCTGCCGGCCAGCGGGTGCGGCATCTCGACCGTCATGCCGCGCTCGCGCACCTGCGGGTCGGCGAACACCTCGGCCAGGTCGTTGATCGGCCCGCACGGCACCTTGGCCGCTTCGAGCGCCTCGAGCCACGCCGCCCGCGGGCGCTGGCGCATCCGCTCGGCCAGCAGCGGCACCAGCACCTCGCGCAGCCGCACGCGGCCGGCGTTGCGCGCGAAGCGCGGGTCGGCGGCGAGCGCCGGCGCGCCGATCACCTCGCAGAACTTGGCGAACTGGCTGTCGTTGCCGACCGCGACGATCAGGTGGCCGTCGGCCACCTCGAACACCTGGTACGGCACGATGTTCTGGTGCGCGTTGCCCACGCGCTGCGGCGCGACGCCGGTGGTCAGGTAGTTCGCGCCGAGGTTCGCGAGCATCGCGACCTGGGTGTCGAGCAGCGCCATGTCGATCGCCTGGCCCGCGCCGGTCAGGTCGCGGTGGCGCAGCGCGGCGAGGATCGCGGTGGTCGCGTACATGCCGGTGAACAGATCGGCGACGGCCACGCCGACCTTCTGCGGCCCGCCGCCGGAGGCATCGTCGGCGATCTCGGCGCGCGACGGGCCGGTCACGCTCATCAGCCCGCCCATGCCCTGCACCGCGTAGTCGTAGCCGGCGCGTTCGCGGTACGGGCCGGTCTGGCCGAAGCCGGTGATCGAGCAGTACACGAGGCGCGGATTGACGCCGCGCAGGCGCTCGGCGTCGAGGCCGTAGCGCGCCATGTCGCCGACCTTGTAGTTCTCGACGAACACGTCGCTCTGCGCGGCGATGCGGCGGATCAGCGCCTGCCCCGCGGGCCGCGCGATGTCGACCGTGATCGAGCGCTTGTTGCGGTTGGTGCCGAGGTAGTAGGCGGCCTCGGCGGTGTCGGCACCGGCGCGGTCCTTCAGGAACGGCGGGCCCCAGCCGCGGGTGTCGTCACCGCCGCCGGCGGCGCGGCCGTCGGGGCCGGTCGTGGCCGGCCGCTCGACCTTGACCACATCGGCGCCGAGATCGGCCAGCACCTGCGTGCACCACGGCCCGGCCAGCACGCGCGAAAGGTCGAGCACGCGCACACCGGCCAGCGGCTGGGGCGGCGTGGCGGGCGGCGTGGCGGGCGGCGGCAGCGGCGCATTCGGCATGGCGGCGATTGTGGAGCAGCGTCGGGATAATGCCGCGATGAGCACCCGGCCCCGCGCGCTCACCGAACTCGCCGTCGCGGTCGTGCTGGCGGGCTGCTCGCCGGCCCTCGACTGGCGCGAGTTCGTGCCCGAGGGCAGCGGCCTTCACGTGACCTTCCCATGCCGGCCCGACCGCTCGGCGCGCCGCGTGGCGCTGGCCGGCGCGACGGTGCCGATGCAGATGCTCGCGTGCGCGGCCGGTGATGCGACCTTCGCGGTCGCGTTCGCCGATGTCGCCGACCCGGCACGCGTCGCCGACGCGCTGGCCGAGCTGCAGCGCGCGGCGGTCGGCAACGTCGGCGGTGGCGCGCCGGTTCTGGCACCGCTGCAGATCGCGGGCATGACACCGAATGCGCAGACCACGCGGTTGAGCGTCGACGGCCGGCTGCCCGATGGCGCGCCGGTGCGCGAGCACGCGGCGTTCTTCGCGCGCGGCCTGCGCGTCTACCAGGCCAGCGTGATCGGCGCGCAGCCGGCGCCGGCCGATGTCGAGGTGTTCATCGCCGGCCTGCGCTTCCCGCCGTGATCGCGGCGGGCGGCGTGGCCAGGCGTGGCCGTGCGGGTGTCGGCGGCCGCGGCCCGGCTCGCGTTAAGAGAGCATGTGCGCGAGTGACTCGTCTGTGGTTTTTGTGTCGATGCGGGCCGCCGGCCCGGCGGAAACTCAAGTCGCGCGCTCGAACGGCCGATAATTTCATGCCATGCCCGGTCTGATGATCATTGCCCACGCGCCGCTCGCGTCTTCGCTGAAGTCGGTCGCGGAGCACACCTTCCCGGACTGTTCACGCGTGCTCGAAGCGCTCGACGTGCTGCCGCAGACGCCGATCGAGGAGGTCGAGGCGAGTGCGCGCGCGATGCTGGCGCGGGTGCGCGACCCGGAGGCCCTGATCTTTACCGACGTGTTCGGCGCGACGCCGTGCAACGTCGCGCAGCGCCTGGGCGACGGCACGCAGGTGCGGGTGGTGGCCGGCGTCAACGTGCCGATGCTGTGGCGCTCGCTGTGCTATGCGACCGAGCCGCTCGAGGCGGTGGTGACGCGCGCGATGGCCGGCGCGGTGCAGGGCGTGATGCAGGTCGCGACCTCGAAGCCGCAGAACCAGAGCCTCAAGCCGGGCGGAAATGATCAAGCGAAGCATCACCATCAGCAATAAGCTGGGTCTTCACGCCCGCGCCTCGGCGAAGCTGACCAAGCTCGCCGGCAGCTTCCGGAGCGACGTGTTTCTGTCGCGCAACGATCGGCGCGTGAACGCCAAGAGCATCATGGGCGTGATGATGCTGGCCGCCGGCATCGGCAGCGTCGTCGAGCTCGAGGTGAGCGGCCCCGACGAGCAGGCCGCGCTGGCCGCGCTGCTCGCGCTGATCGACGACAAGTTCGGCGAAGGCCAGTAGCCGCGCCGCGCGGCGTTGCCTCAGGCGCCGAGGAAGTGCTTGCGGTAACGCGCCGGCAGGTCGTCGATGCGCAGCAGCATCGGCAGGTCGGCGGTGTTGAAGTCGGGGTCCCAGGCCGGCGGCCCGAGCACCTTGGCGCCGCAACGCAGGTAGCCCTTGATCAGCGCCGGCGGCTCGACCGCCAGATCGTGGCGCAGTTCGTCGACCGGCAGCGCGAGCCGTGGCGTGACCTGCCAGTCGATCGGCGCCAGATGCGTGCCGCGCAGCTGCTGCCACAGGCTCGCCGCCACGTGGCCGCCGTCGCGCATGCTGACGCTGGCGCAGCCGATCATCGTGTCGAGCCGGTTGCGGTGCATGAACTCGGCGAGTGCGCCCCACAGCGTCAGGATCGCGCCGCCCGAGCGCCAGTCGGGGTGCACGCACGAGCGGCCGAGCTCGACCATGCGCGCGCGCAGCGGGCGCAGCCGGGTCAGGTCGAACTCGCCGTCGCTGTACAAGCCGCCGACGCGGCGTGCGTTGGCGGGTGTGAGCACGCGGTAGGTGCCGATCACCGGGCCGGGCGCACCGTCGGCGCTGCGCGCGCGCACCAGCAGGTGCTCGCAGAACGGGTCGAACAGGTCGATGTCGTGGCCGGCCGGCGCCCCGGGCGGGACGGTCAGTCGCGCACCCATCTCCTCGGCGAAAACCAGGTGGCGAAGGCGCTGGGCCTCGCGAACTTCGCGCTCGTCGCGCGCCCAGACCACGTCGAAGCGAACCGCATCGAGCGTGCCGCCGCCCGCTTCAGGCCCGCGGCGGTGAAGTGACCTCCGTGAGGCCGCCGGCGCGCCGATGTCGGCGAGCGGGAAGGTGGGCAGGGGCAGGTCTCGCATGGGCGCTCCGGGTGGGTTCGGAGCCGATCGTCGTCGCCGCGGGTGACGCCGCCATGAACGCGCCGTGACCGGGCGATGACACAGGCAAATCCCGCTGCGGCCGTGGCATTTGCGCTGCTAGGATGGTCCGCATGAGTTTCCAGGTGTTCGGCTTGCCGGTGTCTCGCGGCGTCGCGATCGGGCGCGCGGTGCTCGTCGCGTCGAGCCGGGTCGACGTCGCGCACTACTTCATCGAGGCCGACCGCGTCGAGGCCGAGGTGACGCGCCTGCGCAGCGCGCGCGATGCGGTGGCGGGCGAGCTCACGACCTTGCAGCGCGATCTGCCGGCCGATGCGCCGGCCGAGCTGTCGGCGCTGCTCGATGTGCACCTGATGCTGCTGCACGACGAGACGCTGACCGGCGCGACCAAGCAATGGATTCACGAGCGCCACTACAACGCCGAGTGGGCGCTGTCGGCGCAGTTCGAGGTGCTGGCGCGGCAGTTCGACGAGATGGAGGATGAGTACCTGCGCGAGCGCAAGGCCGACCTCGAGCAGGTCGTCGAGCGGCTGCTGCGCGCGATGGCGCGCGGCCCGGCGTCGCCGTTCGTGCCGGCCCCCGGCGTGCAGCCGCGCGACTTCGCGGGCGAGGACCCGCTGGTGCTGGTCGCGAACGACATCGCACCGGCCGACATGCTGCAGTTCAAGCGCAGCGTGTTCACGGGCTTCGTCACCGACGTCGGCGGGCGCACCTCGCACACCGCGATCGTGGCGCGCAGCATGGACATCCCGGCGGTCGTCGGCGCACGCGAGGCGAGCCGCGTGATCCGCCAGGACGACTGGCTCGTGATCGATGGCGACGCCGGCATCGTGATCGTCGACCCGTCGCCGATCGTGCTCGAGGAATACCGGTTCCGCCAGCGCCAGAGCGATCTCGGGCGCGAGCGGCTGGCGCGCTTGCGACACACGCCGGCGGTCACCCTCGATGGCGAAACCGTCGAGCTGCTCGCCAACATCGAGATGCCGAGCGACGCGCGTGCCGCGCTCGAGGAAGGTGCGGCCGGCGTGGGCCTGTTCCGCAGCGAGTTTCTCTTCATGAGCCGCGGCGGCGAGCTGCCGGGAGAAGACGAGCAATTCGAGGCGTACCGCGCGGCCGTGGAGGCGATGCAGGGCGCGCCGGTGACGATCCGCACCGTCGACATCGGCGCCGACAAGCCGCTCGACCGCATGTCGGCCAACGAGCTCCGCCACGAGCACGCGCTGAACCCGGCGCTCGGCCTGCGCGCGATCCGCTGGAGCCTGGCGGAGCCGGGCATGTTCCGGCAGCAGTTGCGCGCGATCCTGCGCGCGGCGGCGCTCGGGCCGGTGCGCATGCTGATCCCGATGGTCGCGCACCTCAGCGAGGTTCGCGCCACGCTCGAGGCGCTCGACCGCGCGCGTCAGCAGCTGAGCGAAGCGGGGCGTGTGTTCGGGCCGGTCGCGGTCGGCGCCATGATCGAAGTGCCGGCGGCGGCGCTGATGCTGCCGGTGTTCCTGCGCCACTTCGACTTCGTGTCGATCGGCACCAACGACCTGATCCAGTACACGTTGGCGATCGACCGCGCCGACGAGGCTGTCGCGCATCTCTACGATCCCTGGCATCCGGCCGTGCTGGGCCTGCTCGCGCGCGTCATCGAGCAGGCGAACAGCGCGGGCAAGCCGGTCAGCGTCTGCGGCGAGATGGCGGGCGATCCGGACTTCACCGAGTTGCTGCTGGCGATGGGCTTGCGCAGCCTCTCGATGCACCCTTCGCAGATCTCCGCGATCAAGGAACGCGTGCTGCGCACCGACACGCGGCGCTGGGCGTCGCAGCTCAAGCACGTGCTGGCGGCGGACGATCCGCAGGCGGCTTGTCTGCAGGCTGCGCTGCGTCTGGCGGACTCGTCGAGCCCGCCCCCGTTGACGGTCGCTGCTGAAATGCTATAGTCGTGGACTTCGCTGCAGTCGAGTTCTGAGGCGCCTTTCGGCGGCTCTAGCGGCACGACGAAGCGAAAGAAAAGATGGCCGCGAGTTGACAGGGCTTTTGAAAGAATGTCAGAATCGCGGTCTTCGCTAAGTGCTCCAAGTCACCGGACCTAGCGAACCAACTGCAGTGCAGTTTGGCGCCGGAAGGCAAGCTCTTTAAAAACTAACAGCCGATAAGTGTGGGCGTTTGATGGCGAGTGCCAAGACGATCCGGGGAAGCCTGGAAAGTCGAGGTCTCATGGACCTTAAACGCTCACTGAATTGAAATTCATGCAAATGAAGTTCACTTCAATTCCTTGAGCAAAACATCAAGATCGAACTGAAGAGTTTGATCCTGGCTCAGATTGAACGCTGGCGGCATGCCTTACACATGCAAGTCGAACGGCAGCACGGGAGCAATCCTGGTGGCGAGTGGCGAACGGGTGAGTAATACATCGGAACGTGCCCAGTAGTGGGGGATAGCCCGGCGAAAGCCGGATTAATACCGCATACGACCTACGGGTGAAAGCGGGGGATCGCAAGACCTCGCGCTATTGGAGCGGCCGATGTCAGATTAGCTTGTTGGCGGGGTAAAAGCCCACCAAGGCGACGATCTGTAGCTGGTCTGAGAGGACGACCAGCCACACTGGGACTGAGACACGGCCCAGACTCCTACGGGAGGCAGCAGTGGGGAATTTTGGACAATGGGGGCAACCCTGATCCAGCCATTCCGCGTTAGTGAAGAAGGCCTTCGGGTTGTAAAGCTCTTTTGTCCGGAACGAAACGGTTTGCGTGAATAGCGCCGACTACTGACGGTACCGGAAGAATAAGCACCGGCTAACTACGTGCCAGCAGCCGCGGTAATACGTAGGGTGCGAGCGTTAATCGGAATTACTGGGCGTAAAGCGTGCGCAGGCTGTTCTGTAAGTCAGATGTGAAATCCCCGAGCTCAACTTGGGAACTGCGTTTGAAACTACAGGACTAGAATATGTCAGAGGGGGGTAGAATTCCACGTGTAGCAGTGAAATGCGTAGAGATGTGGAGGAACACCGATGGCGAAGGCAGCCCCCTGGGTCAAGACTGACGCTCAGGCACGAAAGCGTGGGGAGCAAAAGGGATTAGATACCCCTGTAGTCCACGCCCTAAACGGTGCACACTAGGTCTTGGCGGATTCGACCCCCCCAGGGCCCAAGCTAACGCGTTAAGTGTGCCGCCTGAGGACTACGGCCGCAAGGCTAAAACTCAAAGGAATTGACGGGGGCCCGCACAAGCGGTGGAGCATGTGGTTCAATTCGAAGCAACGCGCAGAACCTTACCAGCCCTTGACATGGCAGGACGGGGTCCGGAGACGGGCTCCTTCACTTCGGTGACCTGCACACAGGTGCTGCATGGCTGTCGTCAGCTCGTGTCGTGAGATGTTGGGTTAAGTCCCGCAACGAGCGCAACCCTCGTCTTTAGTTGCCACCATTTAGTTGGGCACTCTAAAGAAACTGCCGGTGATAAGCCGGAGGAAGGTGGGGATGACGTCAAGTCCTCATGGCCCTTACGCGCTGGGCTACACACGTGCTACAATGGCGGTGACAGTGGGCAGCAAACTCGCGAGAGTGAGCAAATCCCAAAAAGCCGTCTCAGTTCGGATTGTTCTCTGCAACTCGAGAGCATGAAGGCGGAATCGCTAGTAATCGCGGATCAGCATGCCGCGGTGAATACGTTCCCAGGCCTTGTACACACCGCCCGTCACACCATGGGAGTTGGATTCACCCGAAGGCGCTGCGCTAACCCGCAAGGGAGGCAGGCGACCACGGTGGGTTTAGCGACTGGGGTGAAGTCGTAACAAGGTAGCCGTAGGGGAACCTGCGGCTGGATCACCTCCTTTCTAAGGATATTGGCGGAAAGCGCCGGGGCTCGTCCCTGGAAGTGCTTCGCTCCTTTCTATAGAACATTGCCGCCGTCCTCATGTCCCTTCATCACTGGATCAGCTCTTCGGAGAGATCGCGTCCCGCGCAAGCGGTGGCATGATCGCGCCGTT
>DATMIN010000164.1:0-6636 GCA_035554275.1 Burkholderiaceae bacterium | reverse complement strand
CCGGAAACAGGGTCTTCGACAGCTGCGCCTGGTTCAGGCGGTGCAGGAAGTAGCTCTGGTCCTTGGCCGGGTCCAGCCCCTTGAGCAGTTCGCAGCGCCCGGTGGCCGCGTCGCGGCGCACGCGCGCGTAATGGCCGGTGGCGATCTTCTCGGCGCCCAGCCGCATGGCGTGGTCGAGAAAGGCCTTGAACTTGATCTCGGCGTTGCACAGCACGTCGGGGTTCGGCGTGCGCCCGGCGGCGTACTCGCGCAGGAAATCGGCGAACACGCGGTCGCGGTAGTCGGCGGCGAAGTTGACGTGCTCGAGTTCGATGCCGATCACGTCGGCCACCGCGGCGGCGTCGACGAAGTCGGCGTTCGACGAGCAGTATTCATCGTCGTCGTCGCCCTCCCAATTTTTCATGAAGATGCCGACGACCTCATGGCCCTGGCGCTTGAGCAGCCACGCGGCGACCGCCGAGTCGACGCCGCCCGACAGGCCGACGACGACACGCTGGGGTTTCATGGCCCGAATTTTAGATGTCGCCCCCGCGACGCACGCGGGCAAGGACTTGGCTCTAAGATTCACGCGCCGACCGAAAGGCCGGCACACGTCTTCAGGGCGGGGCGAAATTCCCCACCGGCGGTAAATCACGCAAGTGATGAAGCCCGCGAGCGCTCTTCACCTCCCGGTGGAGAGGTCAGCAGATCTGGTGCGATACCAGAGCCGACGGTCACAGTCCGGATGAAAGAAGATGTGCTGATGCAGCGCAACCGCGCCATTCCTCGGGCTTCCCAGCCCGAGGAGTTTTTGCCGAGCTTCGCTCGGCGAAAACAGGCGTGGCCGCGCCGCGTCTGCGCGCCCTGGAATGTTTTTCGTATCCAACGAGGAGCGTTTCACAATGTCTCAACTCTCTGCCAACCGCCCCATGCCGGCGCGCCTGCGCATCGCGCTCGACGCGATCCGCCACGGTCGTGCCGTCGTCCTGCTCGACGACGACGACCGCGAGAACGAGGGCGATCTGATCGTCGCCGCCGACCGCCTCACCGTGCCGATGATGGCCACGCTGATCCGCGAGTGCTCGGGCATCGTCTGCCTGTGCCTGGCCGACGAGCTGCTCGAGCGCCTCGCGCTGGCGCCGATGGTCGCGCACAACGGCAGCCGCTACGGCACGGCGTTCACCGTTTCGATCGAAGCGCGCGAGGGCGTGACCACCGGCGTCAGCGCGGCCGACCGCGTGACGACGATCCGCACCGCGATCGCGCCCGGCGCGCGCGCCGCCGATCTCGTCAGCCCCGGCCACGTGTTCCCGCTGCGCGCCGCGCCCGGCGGTGTGCTCGAGCGGCGCGGCCACACCGAGGGCGCGGTCGAACTCGCGCGCCTGGCCGGCCTGCAGCCGGCCGCGGTGCTGTGCGAGCTGATGAACGAGGACGGCAGCATGATGCGCGGCGACGCGCTGCTCGCGTTCTCGCGCCGCCACGGCTACCCGATGCTGACGATCGCCGAGCTCGTCTCCTACCGCGGCGAGAGCGAGGCGCTGGCCGTCTGAGGCCGGCGGCCGCGGCGGTCGACCCGCCCAGTCACGCCAGCGGGTCGCCGCGGCCGACCATCGCGCCCCACTCGTCCATCGAGATCAGGCCGCCGACGGTCTCGGCTTGGCCCTGGTCGCGCGCGGGCAGCACGGGCTGGATCGCGTCGATGCGCTTCCAGCCCGCGATCGGCTGGGCGCCGGTGCTCGGGTCGGGCACGTAGCGCGAGGCTTCGATGCGCTGCAGGCGCGGGATGTAGCGCGGGCAGTTCGTGATCAACGCCGTGATCGCGACCTTCACCGCGAACTGCGCGCCGGGCCACAGGCCGACGATCGCCGGGTCGTCGGTGAGTTCGGCGTCGCCCTGCACGCGCAGCCGGCTCGGCGTGGCGAAGTCCATGAACAGCAGCCCGACGTGCGAGGTGGCCGCGATGTTGCCCATCGAGAAGAACATGCCGTTGCCGTCGAAGCACGGGAACAGCAGCGTGCGGTCGTCGGGCATCTTCACGAAGCCCGGCGCACCGCCCTTGAAGCTCACCGTCGGCGAGCCCTGCGGGTCGACCGACGCGAGCCAGAACATCTCCATTCCCGCGACGAACGCGCGGTCGTTGGGCGACAGCGCATCGTGCACGATCACCTGCAGCTCGGCGGCGGCGAGCGCCTCGGTGTCGAAGCGCTTCTGCAGCGCGCGGGCCTGGTCGGTGTAGGCGAAGGTCGTCATGGGTGCTCCCGGATCACTGGATCGACGCCGCGGCCGGCACGCTGGCCGTGGCGCTGGCGCCCACCTCCATGCCGGGCATCGCGAACGCGACCACGCGGTCGCCGGGCGTCTTGTTGAGCAGCAGGCGCGTCACGTCGGGCCGCGCGTAATGGCCGGCCGGGTCGGCGGCGGCCTTCGAGAGCGAGATCGTGCCGAGGTCGATGTCGGCGATCACCAGGCCTTCCTCGGTCTCGGGCAGCGCGTCGCCGAGCGCGCGGCCGTCGGGCCCGTAGATGCGTGCGAAGCCACCGCCCGGCAGCAGCAGCTGGCGCTGCAGGTCGTCGCTGCAGAGCTGCGCGTGCATCTCGCTCGACACGGTGGCGCAGGGCGCGATCACGAAGCATTGGCCCTCGACCGCGTAGACCAGGCTCGCCGCGTTGTTGACCTCGGCGCCGAGCGCGTTCGCCGCGCCGCGGTAGAGCGAGAAGCTCGGCCACGCGCCGATGTGGATCTGCTCGTTCTGCGCGTACATCGCGTACTTGCTGAGCGGCTGCAGGTGTTCCCAGCAGGCGAGCATGCCGACGTTGCCGACGCGCGTCTCCATCACCGCGAGGTCGCTGCCGTCGCCCTCGCCGAACACCGTGCGCTCGACGTGCGTCGGCTTCAGCTTGCGGCGCGTCTTGACGGCGTTGCCCTGGTCATCGAACAGCGCCTGGGCGATGTACAGGCTGCCACCGGCGCGCTCGCTGTAGCCGACGCACAGCCACAGGCCGAACTCGCGCGCCGCATCGCCGAGCCGCCTGAATTCGGCCGAGCCGACGACCAGCGAGTTGTCGTGGTAGCGCTGCACGAAGGGCATGCCCAGCGCCGGCGAGTTCAGCCAGATCCACCACGGGTAGCCGGGGATCCAGGTCTCGGGGAAGGCGATCAGCTGCACGCCCTGGTCGGCGGCCTGCTTCATCAGCCGGATCGTCTTGTCGATCGTGGCGTCGAGGTCGAGGAAGACCGGTGCGGCCTGCACCGCGGCAACGCGCAACTTGGGGTGGATCGGGGTGGGCATGGGCGGCTCCGGAAGGTGTCGATCGGCCCGTGCATCCTCGCCCGGGCCGTGGCGGCCGTCTTGCCCAGGACTCGCGGGAAACTTGATCCAGCGTCGCGGCCGGCCGGCGCGGCTTGCTCCGGGCCGCAACTCGGCGAAGAATGCGAACGCGCCGCGCGGCGCTCGACGAGGAACGTCCGATGAGCGAGATCCTGAGCACCGATGCGCTGCCGGCCGCCGAGCGGCTGCCGTTCTGGATCGACATGATCTGCCAGACCTATGTGCAGCTCGAGTGCGACGCACCGCGCCACGAAGACTTCCGCGGCTCGATCGTCAGTCACCGCCTGCCGGGCCTGGACCTGTCGGTGGTCAGCTCGCGCGCGCAGCGCGTGCTGCGCACGCCGCGCGCGATCCGGCGCGCGACCGACGACTACATCATCGTCAGCCTGCAGACGCGCGGCAACGCCGTGATCTCGCAAGACGGCCGCGACGCGGTGATGGTGCCCGGCGACTTCGCGATCTACGACAGCACCCGCCCCTACACGCTGCGCTTCGACGACGACTTCGAGGAGATCGTGCTCAAGCTGCACGGCGACCGGCTGCGCGCGATGCTGCGCGACAGCGAGAAGCTGACCGCCACCACCGTGTCCGGTCGCGCCGGCGCCGGCCACCTGCTGATCAACATGATCGGCACGCTGCGCGACGAGGTCGACAGCCTCGCGCCCGCCTCGGCGGCCGCGGTCGCCAGCGGCGTGGTCAACGTGCTGGTGGCGGGCCTGCAGTCGCTGCCGGCCTGTGGCCGGACCGAGCTGTCGTCGATGGCGGCGTACCACGTCGCGCGCATCCGCGCCTGCATCGACGAGCGCCTGCACGACCCGGCGCTGACGATCGAGGCGATCGCCGCCGAGGTCGGGCTGTCGGTCGGCCACTTGCACCGGCTGTTCAGGTCGGAAGCGCTGTCGCCCTCGCAGTACCTGTGGAGCCGGCGCCTCGAGGGCTGCAGCCGCGAGCTGCTCGATCCGCGCCGCGCGCGGGCCTCGGTGGCCGAGATCGCGTTCGGCTGGGGCTTCAACGACGCGGCGCATTTCAGCCGCGCGTTCCGCGAGCGCTTTCACTGCGCGCCGCGCGAGTGGCGCCGCCAGGGCGCCGTCAACGCTTGATCTCGGGCGTGTAGACGGTCGCGTCGGTGGTGATCGCGTCGAGCGCGTAGCCGCGCCCGGCGAGGTGATCCTCGACGCACGCCAGCACGTGCGGGCTGCGGTGCCAGGCGCGGCTCGCGCGCAGCGCCGCCAGCGTCATCCACAGCGTGCGCACGATGCCGGCGTCGAGCGCACGCCCCGGGTCGGGCGCGCCGACGTGGCCGGCGAACGCGAAGCGGATGAAGGTCACGTCCTCGCCGGTCGCCGGCCGCTGAAAGCGCGACAGGTAGGTGCCGACGAGCCGCTCGGGCGTGAACGCGCAAGTGGTTTCCTCGAGCACCTCGCGCACCACCGCCTGCTGCAGCGATTCGCCGGGGTCGAGGTGGCCGGCCGGGTTGTTGAGCTTCAGGCCCTCGGGCGTGTGCTCCTCGACGAGCAGGAATTCGGCGTGCGCGCCGGCGCGCCGTTCGATGATCGCGGCGACGGTGACGCTCGGCTTCCAGCGCTCGGCCATGCGTCGATCTTAACGAGCCACGTCATGCACGATGCCATAGACTTGAGCAACCGTGTAAAGAAGGCCCGCTTTGCCCAACACAAATTTAGCCAGACTGATGTGGCCTGCGCTGACGGCAGTCGTCGTGGCCGCAAGCCTATACGTCTCCGGCGTTTACCGGCACGGAGGCGCAAAGGACATAGACGCCGTCTACTTTTACATCGCCGCGAAGTGTTGGGCCGCGGGTGTCTCTCCGTACGACGTCACTGCCTACGCCACCATGTTTCAGTCGGTCTTTGGTAAACCGCCAGACATAGGTTTTGTCGCCTATTTGCCAACGTTGATGCTTGCGGTTCTCCCGATGGCGGCGTTCGATTGGCCGGTGGCGGCGTTTGTATTCAGCATCATGAATTTTGGTGCCGCCCTTGTCGTGTTGTGGTCCTCCGCCAAGTTGGTCAGGGACATTGTCGGACGTCCCCTGGGACTCGTTCATTGGTTGTGGCTAGCGCTCGGATCGACCCTTGGCTCTTTCGCCGCGAGCATTTTTACTGGGCAGACGTCTGTCATAGTTGCTGCAGGTTGCGCTATGGCGCTCGTAGGTTGCCGCTTCAATCGCACCTGGCTGACGGTTTTGGGATTGGTTCTCGCCTCTGCCAAGCCGCACCTATCGGGCCCACTCATACTATTCATAGCACTTTTCGAACCGCGTCAACGGCGGGCCGTGTATCTCGCGGCGTTGCTCTCGGCGTTGATGATTGCCTATGCAGCGATAGTGGACCCAAACTTGGCGACAAGCTTCATGGGCTCCGTCAACAGCTACGCCGGCTTTTCAGGCAATGATCCCGCCAGGCTTCACGGCTTGGTCTCGCTACTGCGCCAAGCGGGTGCATCACCCGAATCCTCTGCAGTGGCGGGCGCTGCGGCACTGCTGGGGATGATGCTCTTTCTGGCTTGGAACACGTGGCGCTCGGCACAGCCGCTGCATCAATTGCCAATGGTGATCGCTCTATTACTTCTCTCAGCTGGACTCGCGCGCTCTTTGCAAGGCTACGACTTGTGTATTTACGCTGTTGCCATATCGCTACTGGCCTTGCTTGACTGGCGAGTCCAAGTCGCGCTCTTGCTGCCTGCGCTCGTCCTCTGGCGCCCCGCCCTTTTTGTTTCAATGGTGCCGCGGATGAACCCCGTACTCCTACCCACACTCTGTTGGCTCACGCTCTTGATCGTGTCAATCGTGATCGTCATTTCGCAGAGGCGTCCCCGGATTGCCGACGCCGCTTCGGCGATGCGCTGATGGGTTCGGATCCGCGGCCGCGGCCGGCGAGTTGTGTAAGCTGCGCCAAAATCGACGAGTCAAGTCGCACAGCGCCCCGAGGAGGCACCCATGCTGATAGGAGTTCCGCTGGAAACAGCGGCCGGTGAGACGCGCGTGGCCGTCACGCCCGAGACCGCGAAGAAGCTGAAGGCGCAGGGCCACACGATCCGCATCCAGTCGGGCGCCGGCCTCGCCGCCAGCGCCACCGACGCCGCCTTTGAAGCGGCCGGCGCCGAGATCACCGACGCGAACGGCGCGTTCGGCTGCGACCTGGTGCTGAAGGTGCGCGCGCCGCTGCACAGCGAGCTCTCGCTGATGAAGAGCGGCGCGAATCTGGTCGGCATGCTGAACCCGTTCGACAGCGACGGGCTGCACCGGCTGGCCGGCGCCGGCATCACCGCGTTCGCGCTCGAGGCCGCGCCGCGCACGACGCGCGCGCAGA
>DATMIN010000163.1:0-5785 GCA_035554275.1 Burkholderiaceae bacterium | reverse complement strand
CAGTTCACGGCCCGGCCGCTGACAACGGGCTCGGCGCTAGGTGACTTCAGCGTCTCAGGGCAACTCTTCAACGTCCCCTGACACCCGCGAGCAGGCCGGCGCGCCTCGAACCCGACGCTGGCGTGCTCGATCGAGCCCCGCTTCCCGTACCTCGACCCGCTGAACCACCTGCAGGTCGAGCTGAGCGGCACTACCGCCAGCGCACCGGAGGCGACCCCGAGAACGCGCGCGTGCAGACGGGCATTCACATCTCGATCAACGGCATCGCGGCGGGGCTGCGGAACACGGGGTGACGGGTCGGCGTTGAGTCGTGAACCCGCAGGCAAGACGGCGCGTCGGCCTACAAACACTGCCGCAATCGCGGCAGGGCACACGGGCGTTCCCTCCCACGCCGGCGCTCGAGCCTGGCGCGCATCCTTCAGCGCCACGCCACGGGGCGCGCAAGGTTCATCATGCCGAACGAACGACGCTCCAAATGAAAGGGCCACTCCATCGTCACGAGATGCAGCGCGTCGCCCTCATCGACTGACGAAGAAGTGAAGCGGTTCAAGGCCAGCTTCACGGCGGATCCCGCTGTCGACGACGAGATGTCGTGGCAGCAGTTTCAGAAGACCGGCTTCGACAGCGTCGAAGACGCCGCAAGCCACGCGCTGGCAGCAGCCCAGAGATCGATCGACCTGGACCTGTAGGTCCATCGGCCTGCTCCGTTGTCGGTGGCATCTGTAGACCACAGACCCCGCTCCTGTGTTTGCCATCGCACAGACTTTTGCGCTGCGCGGCCCTACAACGGCTCCCTCAATCCCAGACGTTCGATGCGGCCATGCCGCAGGGAAGACAACATGAACCAGTTCTACAGCTTCTTCAAGTCGCGGGTCGCCTTGGTCCCGGTACTCGCCGCCTTCGTGGCCGGCTGCGGCGGCGGTCTGGACCCGATCCTGGGGACACCGGGCGCCGGCATCGCACCCACTGTCACCGCCACGACGCCGCTTGCGACCACGCCACCTGTCACCGGCGTCGCGACCAACAGTCGCGTGACCGCTACCTTCAGCAATTCGATGGCAGCTGCAACCCTCACCACGATGAGCTTCAGCGTCGCCTGCCCGGCCGGCACCGCAGTGACGGCAAGCGTTGCCTATGACGCCGCGACCCAGACAGCGACTTTGACGCCCGCCGCGACGCTTCCCGCGAGCACGCTGTGCGTTGCCACCGTCACGACGGCTGCTCAAGACACGGCCGGCTTCGCATTGGCCAGCAACTTCGCATGGAGCTTCATGACCGCATCCGCCGCCGACCTGACGCGGCCGACGGTGACGATCACCGTGCCGGCCGCCGGCGCGAGCAACGTGGCGACCAACACCGCGATCAGTGCGACCTTCAGCGAGGACATGAATCCCGCGACGATCTCCGGCACCAGCTTCACGGTTGCGAACACGACGCTCGGTACGGCCGTGGCGGGCACCGTGAGCTATTCGGCAGCCAGCCGAACCGCAGTGTTCACCCCGACGACACCCGGCACCTTGCCGGGAAACACCTTGTTCACAGCCACCGTGACGACGGGCGCCGCGGACCTGGTCGGCAACACGCTGGCCGTCAACCACGTGTGGACGTTCACAACCGCGGCCAGCGCCGACTCGACACGCCCCACCGTCGTGCTGACCGTGCCCGCCGCCGGCGCGGGCAGCGTGCCGAACAACTCGCAGATCACCGCGACCTTCAGCGAGGACATGAACGCGGCCACGATCTCGGGCACCAGCTTCACGCTGACGAACACCACGCTCGGCACAGCGGTCGCCGGCAGCGTGAGCTACTCGGTCGCGGCGCGCACGGCCACCTTCACGCCGACCACGCCCGCCACGCTGGCGAACAACACGCTGTTCACCGCGACGATCACGACGGCGGCGACCGACCTGGCAGGTAATGCGCTGGCCGGCAACAGCGCGGTCTTGCCGAACTCGGGCAACCACGTCTGGACCTTCACCACCGCGGCCACCGGTGACACCACCGCGCCGACCGTGACCGCCCTCAGCCCGCTCGACGGCAGCACCCTCGTGTGCCTGACCAAGATCGTCAGCGCCACCTTCAGCGAGCCGATGGACGCAGCGACGATCAATGCCACGACCTTGCGCGTCACCGACAACGGCGTCGCCGTTGCAGGCACCGTCACCTACGACGCAGCCAGCCAGGTCGCGAGCTTCGCGCCGACAGCCGCGGCGGGCTTTGCCGCCAGCACGTCGTTCGTCGTCACCGTGGTGTCCGGCAGCGCCGGTGTCAAGGACCTGGCGGGCAACCCGCTGGCCGCTGCCCGGGTCTGGAGCTTCACGACCGGAACCCAGCCTTGCACGGGCGGTGTCAACCTGCGCACCGCCGCATCGTTCGGCGCGTTCGGCGGCGCCGCCGGCGTCACGAACCAGGGCATCAACACGGTGGTCAACGGCAACCTCGGCACCACCGCGGCCTGCACGCTGATGACCGGCTTCCACGACGCCGTCAACGTCTACACCCAGACGCCGCTCAACATCGGGGCGGTCAACGGCAGCGTGTTCTGCGCTCCGCCCGCGCCGGGGACCGCCATCACGATGGCGATCGCCACCCAGGCGCTTGCCGATGCACAAACCGCCTACAACGACCTGGCCGCGATGCCGCCGGGAAGCGACCCGGGCGCCGGCCAGCTCGGCGGGCTGGTGCTGCCGGCAGCGGTCTACACGTCCGCCGGCGGAACCTTCGCCATCACGACCGGCGACCTGACGCTGGACGCACAAGGCGACGCCAACGCGGTGTGGGTGTTCCAGAGTGCGGCAGCGTTGACCGTCGGCCTGCCCGCCACGCCGCGCCGCGTGCTGCTGATCAACGGCGCACAGGCGAAGAACGTGTTCTGGCAGGTCGGCAGCGCGGGCCGCATCGAAGACGGCAGCACGATGGTGGGCACGATCATCGCGCCGGCCGGGGTCACGATCTCGACCGCCGGCCAGACGGCGCAGACCACCTTGATCGGACGGGCGCTGGGCCTCACGGCGTCGGTGACCATGGTCAACACCACCATCGTCGCGCCATGACCGCCCCCCTGCACCACACGCCCACCCGCCGCCGCGACCCGAGACTGTCTGAAAGCACGAGATGAGAACAACCCCTGCATTCCGCCTGTTGAGCCTCGCCGGGTTCGGCGCCCTCTTCGCCGCTTCGTCGTTCGCCCAGGAGGGCGGCTACCCCTACGGCGGGCTCTCGATCGGCCAGTCGCGGGCCGAGATCGATGAACCGCGCATCACCGCCAGCCTGCTCTCGGGCGGCCTGACCACCACGGCGATGTCGCGCGACGAGCGCGACACCGCCTACAAGATCTTCGGAGGCTGGCAGTTCAACCGCCACTTCGCGCTCGAGGCGGGCTATTTCAACCTCGGCAAGTTCGGTTTCACGTCGACGACGACGCCGGCGGGAACGCTCACCGGCCAGATCAAGCTGCGGGGCGTGAACCTCGACCTGGTGGGCACGCTGCCGCTGGGCGAGCGCTGGTCGGCGCAAGCACGCGTCGGGGCGCAGAGCGCCAATGCACGCGACACCTTCAGCGGCACCGGTGCGGTCAGCGTGCTCAACCCGAACCCGAGCAAACGCGAGACCAACTACAAGTTCGGCGCCGGACTGCAGTACGAACTGAGCCGCTCGTTGCTGGTTCGCGCCGACGTCGAGCGCTACCGCATCAACGACGCGGTGGGCAACCACGGCGGCGTGAACATGGTCTCGCTGAGCCTGGTGGTGCCGTTCGGCCGCGCACCCGCCGACGCGCCGCGCGCGATGGCGGCACCGACCTACGCGGCGCCGACGCCGGAGCCGGTCGAGGCGCCCGTCGCGGTGGCGGCCGCGCCGGTTGTCGCGGCACCCGCGGTCGTCGTCGCTCCCGAGCGTCGGCGTGTGAGTTTTTCGGCCGATTCGCTGTTCGCGTTCGACCAGTCCACCGTCAGGCCCGAGGGCAAGACTGCGCTCGACACTTTCGCGAACGAACTCAGAGGATCCCAGTTCAGCATGATCAGCGTCGAAGGCCACACCGACCGGCTCGGCTCGCAGAGCTACAACCGCAAACTGTCATCGCAGCGGGCCGAAGCGGTCAAGGCCTACCTCGTCAACGCGGGCGGCGTCGATGGCGCGAAGATCACGGCAGTCGGAAAGAGCGAGTCCGAACCGATCACCAAGCTCCATGACTGCAAGGGCGACAAGCCGAACCCGAAGCTCATCGCCTGCCTGCAGCCCGACCGCCGTGTCGTGGTCCAAGTCGCGGCCACACGCTGACGCCCGCACGGTCGCGGCCTGCTTCCGGGTCATCGACAACGGCTCGCCAAGCCACCGCGCCCATCAGCGCCCCGCAGCCACCAGCGCCTCGCGCACCGCCGCGACCTGGCGGCGCGAGACTGCGAGCCATTCGCCGACCGGCGCGATCTGCACCGCCCAGCCCTCGCCGGCGTCGCCGCCCGGCTCGGCAGCCTCATCGCCACCGGCGCGGCGCTCGAGCGCCCGCACCGCGTTGCGCGCGACCAGTGCGTTGCGGTGCACGCGCAGGAAGCGCTCGCCCAGGCGCTGCTCGAGATCGGAGAGCGCCTCGTCGAGCACGAACGTGTGGTCGGCGGTGCGCAGCGTCACGTACTTCAGCTCGGCCTTGAAATACAGCACCTCGGCGAGCGGCACGCGGCGCACCCGGCCGCGGTCGGTGACGACGATCGCGGCCGCGTCGTCGCCGTTCGTCGCGCCGGGCGGCGCCGCCGCGCGCGCGCCGAGCCGCTGCGCGACGCGCTGCAGCGCCGCGTGCAGCCGCTCGCGCCGTACCGGCTTGGTCAGGTAGTCGACGGCGTCGAGGTCGAACGCCTGCAGCGCGTGCTGCGCGTGCGCGGTGACGAACACCACCGCCGGCGGCGCGCCCAGGCGCTTCAGCTCGGCCGCGAGCTGCGTGCCGTCGCGGCCGGGCATCTGCACGTCGAGCAGCAGCACGTCGCAGGCGTGCTCGGCGAGCCAGGCCAACGCCTGCAGCGCATTGGCCGCCTCGCCGACGACCGCGGCCTTCGGCTCGAGGCAGTCGTGCACCAGGCCGCGCAAGCGCAAGCGCGCGAGTTCTTCATCGTCGACGAGCAAGACCCTGAGCGGCGCGACACTCATAACGGTACGACGATCTGGACGCGGAACGCATCGGCGTCACGCCGCGTGTCGAACTGCGCGGCCACGTCGTGCATCAGCCGCAGCCGCTCGCGCACGTTGCGCAGCGCCATGCCGTGGCCGGGCTGCGAGGCCGCGGCCGGCACGCTGTTGACGATCGAGATCAACGCGCGCCCGAGCTTGACGCGTGTGCGCACGCGGATCGTGCCGCCGCCCGCGGCCGGCTCGACACCGTGGCGCACCGCGTTCTCGACCAGCGGCTGCAGCAGCAGCGGCGGCACGCGCGCGTGGCCGGCGTCGGGGTCGAGCTCCCAGGTCACGTGCAGGCGGTCGCCGAAGCGCACCTGCTCGATCGCGAGGTAGCGCTGCGCGAGTTCGACCTCCTCGGCCAGCGAGACCGACTCGGCGCTCTCGGTGATCGCGACGCGGAACAGTTCGGCCAGGTCTTCCAACACGCGCTCGGCGCGCGCCGGGTCGTGGCGCACCAGCGCGAGCGCGGTGTTCAAGGTGTTGAACAGGAAGTGCGGCCGGATGCGCGACTGCAGCTCGGCCAGCCGCGCCGTGGTGTCGGCCGGCAGCAGCGCCTTGGCGCGCAGCTGCAGCCACTGGAACAGCGCCGCGGCGAGCGCACCACCGGCGAGCGCGGGCCCGA
>DATMIN010000162.1:0-2273 GCA_035554275.1 Burkholderiaceae bacterium | reverse complement strand
GGCGAGGAAGCCGGGATGCGTGCTGCCGCAGATCGCGATGTCGGACCAGCGCGTCTGGTTGCAGCCGATCAGCGGGAACAGGCGCAGGCGGCGCTTGGCGCGGCCGATGCGCCAGTCGAACGCGAAGTCGCGCCACTTGCCTGGTACCAGGCCGACGCCGGCGTGGACCGGGCGGACCCAGCCGTATTCGGGCAGGCGCGTGTCGAAGACCTTCGCGATCAGCGCGGGCCGGATGCCGCGCGCGTGCAGCGCACGCACCAGCGTCATCGCGTAGCGCTCGATGCCGCCGCTGTGGCGCAGGCCGTGGTTGCTGATCGCGAGCTGCGCGGCCCACGCCGGTGCCACGGGAGCGGGCTCGATCGCGCCCGATGCCGCCAGCGGCTCAGGCATTCGCATCGGCGTCGAACGCGACCGCCGGCTTGAACGTCAGCGCGAGCCGCGCGCGCCGCCGCGCGGTCGCGAGCGCGGCGCGGTCGGCCGCGTCGAGCGTGCGGCCGGCGAGCGCGGCCTCGAACTCGACCGGCTCGCCGCGGTGCAGGCAGATGCGGTCGAAGTCGCGCTGGCTGATGCCCCACTTGTGCAGGAACTGCAGCCGGCCGTCGTTCTTCACGATGCGACCGGTCGACACGCAAGCGAAGTGGTAGACGAACGCGTCGCCGAGGCCGACGAAGGTGCGGCAGCCGGCATGCCACAGCTTCATCGCGAGGTCGTTGTCGCTGCTCATGCCGGGCGACAGCTCGGTGCTGTAGCCGCCGACCTCCGTCCACATCCACGTCGGCAGCAGCGTCGGCGGCCAGGTCGAGCCGAGCCAGTGCGCGCGCGTCATCGACGGCAGCGCGGCGATCAGCTCGGCCTCGCGGAAGGTGGCCGCATCGCGCCCGTAGTCGGCGGCGACGCCGCAGCGGTTGCCACCGCTCTTTTCATTGCCGCTGCCGGGCTCGACCATCGTCGCCGAGAGCATGAAGCGCCGGCTCTCCAAGCGCTGCGCGATTTCGGCCAGCCGCGTGTCCCAGCCGGGCAGCACCGCCATGTCGTCGTTCAGGTACAGCAGCAGCGGCTTCGTCGCGAGCGCGGCGGCGCGGTTGACCGCGAAGCAGATGCCGATGTTGGCCGCACTCGCGGTGTGCGCGAGGCCCTGCGCGCGCACCCATTCGAGCGTGCCGTCGCTGCCGTCGTTGACGTGCACGAGGATCTCGTGCGCGTGCGCCGAGTGGCGCCGGATCGTCTCGACCGCGAGCTGCAGGAACGCCAGGTTGTTCCAGGTCGGGATGACGATCGAGAACATCGGCGAGGGCTCAGGCCTTGGGTGCGCGCGGCAGGCGGCCCATCAGGTAGAACTCATCGTTCGGCCGCATCGAGGTGACGTTCGCCATCCGGTTGCTGAGGCCGAAGAGCGCGGTGATGCCGGCGATGTCCCACGCGTCCTCGTCGGTGAAGCCGTGCTCGTGCAGCGCCGCGAAGTCGTCGTCGCCGATCGCGTACGACGCGTTGCAGACCTTCATCGCGAAGCCGAGCATCGCCCTCTGGCGCGGCGTGATGTCGGCCTTCAGGTAGTTGGTGGCGAGCTGGTCGGCCAGCTGCGGCGCCTTCTCGTAGATGCGCAGGATCGCGCCGTGCGCGACGACGCAATAGAGGCAGCCGTTCGCGCCGCTCGTCGCGACGATGATCATCTCCTTCTCGCCTTTGGACAGGCCCGATTCGCGCAGCAGCAGCGCGTCGTGGTACGCGAAGAACGCGCGGAACTCGGGCGGCCGGTGCGCGAAGGTCAGGAACACGTTCGGCACGAAGCCGGCCTTCTCCTGCACCTCGAGAATCTTGTCGCGAATGTCGGCCGGCACCTGCTCGAGCGCGGGGATCGGATAGCGGCTGATCGGCGTCATGGCGTACTCCTGAATTGGGTGGCGTGCAGCCGGGCGTACAGGCCGCCGTGCGCGAGCAGTTCGGCGTGGCTGCCCTGTTCGACGACGCGCCCGGCCTCGAGCGCGATGATGCGGTCGGCGCGTTCGATCGTCGAGAGCCGGTGCGCGATCACGAGGCTGGTGCGGCCCTTCATCAGCGCCTCGAGCGCCTGCTGCACCAGGCGTTCGGATTCGGAATCGAGCGCCGAGGTCGCCTCATCCAAGATCAGCACTGGCGCGTCCTTGTACACCGCGCGCGCGATCGCCAGGCGCTGGCGCTGGCCGCCCGAGAGCTGCGCGCCGTTGTGGCCGATCAGCGTGGCCGCACCCTGCGGCAGGGCGTCGACGAACCCGCCGAGGTTGGCGGCGACGAGC
>DATMIN010000161.1:0-12401 GCA_035554275.1 Burkholderiaceae bacterium | reverse complement strand
ACGCTGCTCGCGGCGCGCGCCGCGCTGAGCGCGCGCATCGAGCACGCCACCGCCGCGCCGCCGGCCGGCGCGCTGAAGACGCGCATCCACGGCGACTACCACCTCGGCCAGGTGCTGCTGACGAAGAACGACTTCGTGATCGTCGACTTCGAGGGCGAGCCGGCGCGCAGCGTCGCGCTCAGGCGCGCCAAGCAGAGCCCGCTGCGCGACGTGGCCGGCATGCTGCGCTCGTTCGCGTACGCGAGCGCGAGCGCGCTGCGCCTGGAGACGCTCAACGACGACGAGCGCGCCGCGCTGCGCGCCCCGGCCGCGGTGTGGGAGGCGCAGACGCGCGCCGCGTTCATGAACGGATACACGGCCTCGGCCGGCGGCGGCATGCTCGACGCTGACGCCGGCGGTGCGTCCGGGCTGTTGCCGCTGTTCGAGCTGCAGAAGGCGCTGTACGAGCTGCGCTACGAACTGACCAACCGGCCCGAGTGGGTGGGCATTCCGCTGGCCGGCATCCTGGCGCTGGTGGCGTCGGGCTGACGATTGTCTGGAGGACGCGAGATGGAACGAATCGACGTGCTGTTGGAACCGCTGCGCGCGCTGCTGCTGCAGATCGGCACCTTCCTGCCGCGCCTGGCGATCGCGGTGCTGGTCGTCGTGGTCGGCCTGCTGATCGCGAAGGCGGCGCGCTTCGCGGTCGTGCGCGGGCTGCGCGCGATCAACTTCAACGTCGTCACGCAGCGCGCCGGGCTCGACGGCTTTCTGCAGCAGGGCGGCTCGAACGTCGACACGCTGGTCGTGCTCGGCTTCCTCGTCTACTGGCTGGTGATCCTCGCGTCGCTGATCGTCGCGTCGAGCGGCATCGGGCTGCCGCACGTCACCGAGCTGCTCAGCCGCGTGATGCTGTTCGTGCCGAAGGTGATCGTCGCGCTGCTCGTGCTCGCGCTCGGCGCGTACTTCGCGCGCTTCGTCTCGAACGCGATCGTCGCGTATTGCGACAGCGCCGGCGTGCGCGACGCCGAGGTGCTGGGCCGGATCGCGCGCTACGCGATCCTCGCGTTCGTCGTGATGATGGCGCTCGAGCTGCTCGAGATCGGCGGCACGATCGTGCGCGACGCGTTCCTCGTCGTGCTCGGCGGGCTGATGCTTGCGGTCGCGCTCGCGTTCGGCCTCGGCGGGCGGCGTTGGGCCGCCGCGCACCTCGAGCGCTGGTGGCCGGCGCCGAAGGACGACGAGTTGCCGTGATCGACACGCGACGTTCCGGTGCCGAGCTGGCGCCGGGCGGCGGGGTCGTGTTTCGGCTGTGGGCGCCGAGCGTCGCGCGGGCCTCGGTGGCGATCGAATCGAGCGAGGCGCGCGGCCTGCACCCGATGGCGCGCGACGCCGACGGCTGGCACGCGGCACACGTCGCCGCCGCACGCGCCGGCACGCGCTACCGCTTCGCGGTCGGCGGCGGCCTGCGCGTGCCCGACCCGGCCTCGCGCCACAACCCCGACGACGCGCACGGCGCGAGCACCGTCGTCGACCCGCAAGGTTATCGCTGGGCCGACACCGGCTGGCGCGGCCGGCCGTGGCACGAGGCGGTGCTGTACGAATTGCACGTCGGCACCTTCACGCCCGAAGGCACGTTCGCCGCGGCGGCCGCGCGCCTGCCCGAACTCGCCGCGCTCGGCATCACCGCGCTGCAGCTGATGCCGGTCGCGGAGTTCGCCGGCGCGCGCAACTGGGGCTACGACGGCGTGCTGCCGTTCGCGCCCGAGTCGAGCTACGGCACGCCCGACGAACTGAAGGCGCTGGTCGATGCCGCGCACGGCCTGAACCTGATGGTGCTGCTCGACGTCGTCTACAACCACTTCGGCCCGGACGGCAACTACCTGCACGCGTACTGCCCCGAGTTCTTCGACGCGGCGTGCGCCACGCCGTGGGGCCCGGCGATCAACTTCGACGGCGCGCACAGCGACGTCGTGCGGCGCTTCTTCGTCGACAACGCGCTGCACTGGGTCGAGACGTTCCACGTCGACGGCCTGCGGCTCGACGCGGTGCACCAGATCCACGACCGCTCGCCGACCCACCTCGTCAGCGAGATCGCGGCGGCGTTGCGCTGCGGCCCGGGCCGCGAGCGCCACGTCCACCTCGTGCTCGAGAACGACGCGAACGAGGCGCACCGCCTCGAGCGCGGCGCCGACGCAGTGCCGCTGCACGCGACCGCGCAGTGGAACGACGACCTGCACCACGCCGCCCACACGCTGCTGACCGGCGAGGCCGATGGCTACTACCGCGACTTCGTCGACGCGCCCGACGCGCAGCTGGCGCGCGCGTTCGCGCAGGGCTTCGTCTACCAGGGCCAGCACTCGCCGCACCGCGCTGCCAAGCACGGCAGCCCGAGCGCGCATTTGCCGCCTCTCGCGTTCGTTTCGTTCCTGCAGAACCACGACCAGATCGGCAACCGCGCGCACGGCGAGCGGCTCGATGCACTCGCCGACGCGCCGCGCGTCGAGGCGCTGCTCGCCTGCCTGCTGCTCGCGCCGCAGGTGCCGATGCTGTTCATGGGCGAGGAGTTCGCCGCGTCGACGCCGTTCCTGTACTTCTGCGACTTCAAAGGCGAGCTCGGCGCCGCGGTCGCGCGCGGCCGGCGGGCCGAGTTCGGCCGCTTCAAGGCGTTTGCCGACGAGGCGGCGCGCGCGGCGATCGCCGACCCGAACGATCCGGCCACGTTCGCGCGCTCGACGTTGAAGTGGGCCGAGCGCGAGGCGCCGCATCACCGCGAGCGGCTCGCGCTCGTCGCCGAGCTGCTCGCGCTGCGCGCGCGCCATCTCGTGCCGCGGCTGGCCGGGCCGGCGCGCGGCGGCACGCACCGCAGCGATCGCGGGCTGCTGCACGTCAAGTGGCGGCTCGGCGACGGCACGCCCTGGCAGCTGACCGCGAACCTGTCGACCGCGCCGCGCACGGCCACGCTGCCGGGCGGCGAGACGATCTACGCGCGCGGTATCGAACCCGATGGCGCTGGCGCGGCGATGCTCGCGCCGGGTGCCGTCAGCGTCGTCGCGGGTTGACGCGCGCGGACGCGATGACGCCGCTCAGCGCGGCAGCCACAGCGCGGCCATCGGCAGCGTTGCGAACAGCGGCGCGAGGTCGATCGAACCGTCGGCGCCGGCCGCCCACGCGCGGCCGCTGAGCCATTCGGTGCCGGCGCCAAGCGGCCCGAGCCGCGCCGGCCACGCCATCGCGGTGTCGCCCCACGCTGCGTCGCCGATCGGCATTCCGGCGCCGACCGCCGCGGCCAGCCCAGAGAACTTGCGGCCGCACGCGACGACGAGCGTCGCGTCGCGCGTCTGCCGCGCGAAGCCGATCGCGTGGCGCCGGCGCGCGCCGCGCACGCGCAGTGGCACGTACGCGGCGCTCGCGAAGAACGCCGGCTGTGCGCGCCGCAGCACGAGCAGCCGCCACGCGATCCACAGCTTCAGGCGGCCGTCGGTCGCGGGCTGCGCGGCCCATTCGCTCAGCGTTGCGTCGAGCGCTTCGGGTCGCGCCGCGAGCGCCTCGAACTCGGCGAGCAGCGCCGCGCGCGGCGCGAAGTCGACGGCGCGCCGGTTGTCGGGGTCAACAAGGCTCAGGTCGATCAGCTCGGTGCCCTGGTAGATGTCGGGCACGCCCGGCGACGTGAACTTCAGCAGCGTCATCGCGAGGCTGCTCAGCGCGCCGTGCGCGGCGAGCACCGAGGCGCGCTGCTGCAGGTCGGCGAGCACCGGATTCGCGTCGACGCGGCCGAGCAGCTTGGCGACGAACGCGGCGAGCGCGCGCTCGTAGTCGGCGTTCGGGCGCGTCCAACTGGTGCGGCGCTTGGCCTCGCGCGCCGCCTTCAGCGCGTAGGCCTCGATCCGCTCGCGGTACGCGGGCAGTGTGTCGGCGTTGAGGCCCTCGGCCGGCAGCGTGCCGAGCAGCGTCTGGTGCAGCAGGAACTGGTCGGCGCGCGACGGCGCCTCGATGCCTTCGACGACCGTGCGCCACGGCCGAGTCGCGGTGCGCCAGCGCGCGAGCGCGAGGCGCCACGCGGCCGGTTGCTCGGAGAGCGCGGCCAGGCGCAGGCGCACGTCTTCGGCGCGCTTGTTGTCGTGCGTCGAGGTCGCGAGCATCGTGTGCGGCCAGTCGGCGGCGCGGCTCGCGCTCGCGCCGTGGAACGCCGCGGCCGAGATGCCGAACACGGCCGGGTCGCCGCCGACCTCGTTCAGCGCGACGAGCCGGTGGTAGCGGTAGAACGCGGTGTCTTCGACGCCCTTGGCCGCGACCGGCGCGCTGAACTGCTGGAAGCGCAGCGCGAACGCGCGCACCTGCGCCGCGATCTCGGGCGTGGCGCGCGGCCCGGGCTGGCCGAGCAGGCCCGCGCGCACGAACGCGAACAGCGCGGCGTCGGCCGGGTCGCCGCGGCGCTTCGCCTGTGCGATCGCCCAGTCGACGAAGCGCACGTCCTGCGCCGACGCGGCGCCGTCGGGGCCGAGGTAGGTGCGGTACACCGGCAGCCCGGCGGCCACGTCGGCGAGCGCGTTGCGCAGCGCTTCCAGGCCGTGGTCGCGGCTCGCGCGATCGGCCAGCGCGATGCGCTGCAGCGCATGCGCGAGCGCGGTCAGCTGCGCACGCAGCGAGGTGCCCGCGATCAGCCGCTTGCTCTCGAACACGGTGTCGGCGAAGTCGGCGGGATCGTCGGCGTGGGTGCGCCACAGCCGCTCCATCCGCTGCGCGTGGCGGCGCTCGACGAACAGCCCGCCGACCAGCATCGCGAAGCGGTAGCCGGTGGTGCCGTGCACCGCCCACTGCGGCGGCACGTCCTCGAAGCCGGCGGCGATCTTCTCGGCGACGACGTAGAGCGGTCGTGTCGTGGCCGCTTCGTCGGCGCTGTCGGGCGCGACGCGCCGCGCGTGGCCGCGCTGCAGCCGCTCGAAGAACGCGGCCGGGTCGAGCAGCCCGTCGGGGTGGTCGATGCGCAGGCCGTCGGCCAGGCCGGCGGCCGTGAGATCGAGCGCCGGGCCCATCACCGCCTCGAACACGCGCTCGTCCTCGATGCGCAGCGCGGCGAGCTCGTTGATGTCGAAGAAGCGGCGGTAGTTGATGTCCTCGGCGGCGCTGCGCCAGTGCGCGAGGCGGTAGGCCTGCGCGTCGTGCAGCGCGTCGAGCGCGTCGCGTTGCGGCGGCGCGGCGAGGTGCTCGAGGTGGGCTTCGATCGCCGCGGCGACACTCGCGTCACCGGCCGCGGCCTGCGCGAGGGCGGCCTGCAGCGCGCGCTGCGAGGTGCGGCGCGTCGCGTGCTCGGCGGCGTCGCCGCCGTCGCGCCCGGGCAGCGCGGCGAACGCGGTCGCGAGCGTCTGCAGCGTCGGGTGAGCGGCGCCGTGCAACACCGTGGCGTAGGTGGCCGGATCGAGCGGGAAGCGGTGCTCGAAGTAGCCGAACGCGAGCGCGCCGCGCGTCGCGTCGACGTGCAGCCGCAGCTCGCCGCGCTCGAGCACGTCGCCGTACGGCTCGCCGAGCACCGGCAGCAGCAGCTTGCCGGCCAGCGCCGGGTTCGGCGGCTGCCAGTCGATGTCGAAGTGGCCGGCGAACGGCGACGCGCGGCCGTTCTCGAGCACGTCGTTCCACCAGTCGTTGCCGGCGCCGGCCACGCCCATGTGGTTCGGCACCTGGTCGAGCAGCAGGCCGAGGCCGAGCGCGCGGGCCGCCGCGGCGAAGCGCTCGAAGCCTTCGCGGCCGCCGAGCTCGGGGTTGATGCGCGCCGGGTCGGTCATGTCGTAGCCGTGCGTGCTGCCGGGCCGCGCGCTGGCGATCGGCGAGCAGTAGACGTGGCTGACGCCGAGGCGCGCGAGGTAGGGCAGCACCGCGCGCGCGGCGTCGAAGTCGAAGCCGCGGTGCAGCTGCAGGCGATAGGTCGCGCGCGGGATCGTGGCGCCTGTGTGGATCGGTTCGGGGGAGGGCGCGTTCATGCGCCCCGACGCTAACATCGGCACTGGGCGAGGAGGAACAGATGGACTTCGGCACCTTCAGCAGCGAGGCGTGGGCGCAGCACGCAACCGACCCGGGCGCGGTGGCGCGCCGGCTCGACGCCGGCGCGGCGCTGGTGCAAGACGAGGCGCAGCTCAATGCGCTGATGCATCTGGCGCACCACGTGCACGGCGACCATCTCGGCGCGTGGCGCGCGGGCATCGCGTTCATCGAGCGGCTCGCGGCACATCCGATGTTCGTGCCGGGCGGCCCGAGCGGCCAGGCGCAGACGCGCTACCTCGCGAGCCTGCGGCTGTGCGAGGGCGACGCGGCGGTGCTCGAAACGCTGGCCACCTCGGACCGCATTCGCGTCGGTGCGATCGCGGGCTCGGCACTCGCCGAGCGCGACACGGCACGCGCGAGCCGGTTGCTGCAGGAAGCGCTCGCGCTCGCCGAGGCGGCGAAGCTTCCGGCCTCGGACCCTGTCAATCGTGCACTCGCGGCGACCGGCAACAACCTCGCCTGCGCGCTCGAAGAAAAGACCGGGCGCAGCGCCGCCGAGCGCGCGCTGATGATCCTCGCCGCGCAGACCGCGCGCACCTACTGGGCGCTGGCCGGCACCTGGCTCGAGGCCGAGCGCGCCGAGTACCGGCTCGCCAACACCTGGCTGCAGGCCGGCGACCTCGACCGCGCCCGCACCCACGCGCAGGCCTGCCTCGACATCGTTAGCGCGAACGACGGCGCGGCGCTCGAGCGGCTGTCCGGCTGGGAGGCGCTCGGTCTGGTCGAGCGCGCCGCCGGCAACGCCGGCGCCCACGCGCACGCGCTGGCACAGGCGCGCGCGGCGTTCGCCGAGCTCGACGAGGCCGACAAGGCCTGGTGCGCCGAGAGCATCGACAAGCTGGCGGCCTGAGGCCGACTCGGGCAATCGCGGCGCGTTACCGCGCGGCGCCCGAATCGCGGTGTAATCGTCCACCGACCACCCGATCAGGCCGCGCACCATGAACCAGCTCGACCAGCTCAAGCAGTACACGACCGTCGTTGCCGACAGCGGCGACTTCAGGCAGCTCGCGCAGTACACGCCGCGCGACGCGACGACGAATCCGTCGCTGATCCTGAAGGCGGTGGGCAAGCCCGACTACGCGCCGCTGCTGAAGGAGACGGTGCAGGCGCACCGCGGCGTGCCGCTCGACGCGATCGTCGACGAGGTGCTGGTGCGCTTCGGCCTCGAGATCCTGAAGATCGTGCCGGGGCGTGTCTCGACCGAGGTCGACGCGCGGCTGAGCTTCGACACCGCCGCGAGCGTCGCGAAGGCGCACCGGCTGATCGCGATGTACGAGGCGAGCGGGATCGCGCGCGAACGCATCCTGATCAAGCTCGCGTCGACGTGGGAGGGCATCTCTGCTGCGCGCATCCTGCAGCACGAGGGCATTCGCTGCAACATGACGCTGTTGTTCGCGTTCTGCCAGGCGGTGGCGTGCGCCGACGCCGGCGCGCAACTGATCTCGCCGTTCGTCGGCCGCATCTACGACTGGCACAAGAAGGCCGCGGGCAAAGACTGGGTCGAGGCCGAGCGCGCGGGCAGCAACGACCCGGGCGTGCAGTCGGTGGCGCAGATCTACACCTACTACAAGAAGTTCGGCATCGAGACCGAGGTGATGGGCGCGAGCTTCCGCAACGTCGGGCAGATCCAGGCGCTGGCCGGCTGCGACCTGCTGACGATCAGCCCCGAGCTGCTGAAGGAGCTGCAGGGCAGCGAGGCGCCGCTCGAGCGCGCGCTCGACCCCGAGGTCGCGAAGCTGGTGCCGATCCACGCCGTCACGTTCAACGAGCCGAGCTTCCGCTTCGCGCTCAACGACGACGCGATGGCGACCGACAAACTCGCCGAAGGCATCCGCGCGTTCGCGGCCGATGCCGGCAAGCTCGACAAGATGATCGAGGCGCTGCAGTGAATATCGCGCGGGCCGAGCGCCGGGCCAGGGCCACGCAGGGGCCCCTTCGTGGCCCGGCCAAGCCGGCCCGCATCCCCTCGGGGGATCGATCGACGTACTCGTCGAGCGAGGGGCAGTCATGACTTTGCGGTGCGACCGCACCGAGGCCTGGGCGGCACTCGCCGGCCACTTCGAGGCGCACGGCCGCGCGTTCGACCTGCGCGACGCGTTCGCGCGCGACCCGGGCCGCGTCGACGCGCTGAGCTTCGAGGCGCCCGAGGTCTTCGCCGACCTGTCGAAGAATCTGGTCGACACCGCGACGCTGCACTTCCTGCTCGACCTGGCGCGCGAGTGCGGCGTGCAGGCGCGGCGCGACGCGATGTTCGCCGGCGAGGCGATCAACGCGACCGAAGGCCGCGCGGTCGGCCACGTCGCGCTGCGCGCGCCGCGCTCGGCCGCGGCGTCGCCGTTCGGCGCCGAGTTGCAGCGCGTGCTCGACGCGATGCTCGCGTACGTCGAGACGGTGCGCGACACCGCGGCGAGCGGCATCCGCCACGTCGTCAACATCGGCATCGGCGGCAGCGACCTCGGGCCGCAGATGGCGGTGCCGGCGCTCGACGCGTACGCACACCCGGGCCTCGCGATGCACTTCGTCTCGAACGTCGACGGCCACGACATCGTGCCGGTGCTGCGCCGCCTGAAGCCCGCCGAGACGCTCTTCATCATCGCCAGCAAGACCTTCACGACGCAGGAGACGATGGCCAACGCGCACGCCGCGAAGGCCTGGTTCGAGGCCACCGGCGGCACCGACACCGCGAAGCACTTCGTCGCGACGACGACCAACGTCGAGGCCGCGGCCGCGTTCGGCATCACGACGACGTTCGGCTTCTGGGACTGGGTCGGCGGGCGCTACTCGCTGTGGTCGGCGATCGGGCTGCCGATCGCGCTGGCGATCGGCGCCGAACACTTCCGCGCGCTGCTCGGCGGCGCGCACGCGATGGACGAACATTTCAGGCACACGCCGGCGCCGAAGAACCTGCCGCTGGTGCTCGGGCTGGTCGACGTCTGGTACCGCAACTTTCACCGCTTCACGAGCCGCAACGTCGCGCCGTACCACCAGGGGTTGAAGCGGCTGCCGGCGTACCTGCAGCAGCTCGAGATGGAGAGCAACGGCAAGCGTGTCGACGCGGCCGGCGAGGCGCTGCCGTACGGCACCAGCCCGGTCGTGTGGGGCGAGCCCGGCACGAACGGCCAGCACGCGTACTTCCAGATGCTGCACCAGGGCAGCGACGTGATCCCGGTCGAGTTCATCCTCGTCAAGCACGCCTCGCACGCGATGGCCGGGCTGCACGGGCCGCTGCTCGCGCAGCTCGAGCGCCAGCACACGATGCTGCAGGCCAACGGCCTGGCGCAGGCGCAGGCGCTGATGCAGGGCAAGACGGCCGCGCAGGCCGCGGCCGAGAAGGCGCCGACGGCCTCCGCCTCGATCGACGCCGCCACGCTGGCGCAGCACCGCAGCTTCCCCGGCAACCGGCCGAGCACGACCTTCGTGCTGGAGCAGCTGACGCCGCGCTCGCTCGGCGCGCTGATCGCGCTGTACGAGCACCGCGTGTTCACCAGCGGTGCGGTCTGGGGCATCAACAGCTTCGACCAGTGGGGCGTCGAGCTCGGCAAGGCGCTCGCCAGCGGGCTGCTGCCGCGCTTCGCGTCGGGCGACGGCACGGGGCTCGATGCCTCGACGCGCGCGCTGCTGGCGCGGCTGCGGCTCTGAGGGATCGAGACCCGGCCGCGGCGCTACGATCGCCGCCTCGATCCACCCGCTTTGCTGCGCGAGGCCCCGCGATGACCACCCCCGAACTCGTCTTCCACCACTGCCCGAACACGCGCTCCAGCGGCGTGCTCGTGCTGCTCGAGGAACTCGGCGCGCCGTACACGCTGAAGCTGCTGAACATGAAGGCCGGCGAGCAGCGCTCGCCGGCCTACCTGAAGATCAACCCGATGGGCAAGGTGCCGGCGGTCTCGCACGGCGACGCGGTCGTGACCGAGCAGGTCGCGGTCTACCTGTATGTGGCCGACCTGTTCCCGCAGGCCGGCATCACGCCGGCGATCGGCGACCCGCTGCGCGGCCCGTACCTGCGCTGGACGGCGTTCTACGGCTCGTCGTTCGAGCCGGCGCTGGTCGACCGGTCGCAGAAGCACGTGACGCCGCCGGTGTTGGCGCCGTACGGCGACTACGACACGACGCTCAAGACGCTGAACGACCAGCTCGCGCGCGGCCCGTGGCTGCTCGGCGAGCGCTTCACCGCGGCCGATGTGCTGTGGGGCACGGCGCTCGGCTGGACCGTGAAGTTCGGCCTCGTGCCGAACTCGCCCGAGGTCGAGCGCTACCTCGCGCGCTTCAATGCGCGCCCGGCGGTGGCGCGGGCGCGCGCGAAGGACGCCGAGTTCGCGAAGCGCTTGGCCTGACCGGCGTGACGCGCGCCGCGCGTGCCCGACCGGCTCAGCGCGTGAGCGCCGCCACGCCGAGCGCGGCGCTGCGCGGCCGCGCGATCGCCATCGCGAAGTAGACGCCGCCGCCGATCACGACGCCGAAGAACCAGCCGTAGGTGCCCCACCAGAGCGGCAGCAGCGTCGTGAAGTTCGGCAGGATCGTCGAGAAGATCGAGCCGACCGCCATCGCGATCAGCGCGTTGACGTTCCAGCCGCCCTCGTAGCGGTACTCGCCATGCTCCTCGTACAGCGCCTGCACGTTGACCTGGCCCTTGGCCACCAGGTAGTAGTCGACCAGGATGATGCCGAGCACCGGCCCCATCGTCGCGCCGATCGCGTTGACGAAGTGCGCCGCGTTGCCCTCCCACGGCGCGAACGGGTACAGCACCAGCGCGATCGCCGCGGCGATGTAGCCGCCGCGCTTGAAGTCGATCTGCTTCGGGAACACGTTGGAGATGTCGAACGCGGCCGAGACGAAGTTCGCGACGACGTTGATGCCGAGCGTCGCGGCGGCGAAGCTGATCGCCGCGATCAGCGCCAGCACCCAGCTGTCGAACTTGGCCGAGATCTGCTCGGGGTGCAGCAGCACCTCGCCGTAGACCTTGTAGGCGGCGATCGTGGTGACGCCGGCGACCAGCGAGAACGCGAGCAGGTTGACCGGCAGCCCCCACAGGTTGCCGGTGCGCACCGCGGCCTTGTTCTTCGCGTAGCGCGAGAAGTCGCAGAAGTTCAGGTACAGCGCGGCGAAGTAGGTGACCCAGGTCGCGCCGACCGCCATCAGGGCCCAGAACGAGCCGGGCTCGCCGCTGACGCCGGCGTCCTTGGTCTTGTCGAGCAGCGCGGCCATCGGGATGCCGTGCTCGAACGAGAAGCCGCCGGCCTTCACGCACAGGCCGACCGCGAGCACCAGCATCGCGATCCAGACCGCGGGGCCGGCCCAGTCCTGGAACCTGCGCACGGTTTCCATGCCGCGCTGGATGATCAACAGCTGAAGCGCCCAGATCACGACGTAGCAGATCAGCTCGAGCCCGGAGTGGCCGAGCAGGTGCACGTCCTTGTGGAACGCGAGCATCGACTCGTGGCGCACCAGCAGCGCGACCATCGCACCCGACGCTGCGGCCGTCTGCGCGCCGTACCAGAAGCAGGCGACGACGGCGCGCACCAGCGCGGCCAGGTTCGCGCCCCAGATGCCGAACGACGCGCGCGCCAGCACCGGGTACGGCACGCCGGTCTTCTCGCCGGCAAAGCCGATCAGGTTCATCAGCACGAAGATGATCAGCGAGCCGAGGCCGATCGCGATGACGAAGTTCAGGAAGCTGCCGCACAGCAGGAACAGGCTCGCCGCGAGGTAGTAGCCCCACAGGCTGTGGACGTCGGAGGTCCAGACGTTGAAGATGCTGAACGCGCCCCAGGTTCGCTCCTTCGCCGGGGCGAGGTCTTCGTTGTAGAGCGCGGGTGAGGGATTGCGAACGTCCATGGGTGCCTCCGCAGTGGTCAGCAGGCGAGCAAGCGCCGGGGCGCAAGGCCGTGCAAGCTCCGGGCCAGCCGTGCGCTGCGCGGCCACCGAGGTCAGCGCGGCGCTTGACTGTACGAATCGTCGCGTCGGGTGCACAGTGGCGAACAGCGCGCCGCACTCGGGCGCGCCCGGGAGAATTCCATGCACCGACGCGACCTTGTTCTGCTGGCGCTGCTGGCTGCGAAACATCGCCTGCCGGCGATCTATCCGTTCCGCGAAACTGCGCTCGCCGGCGGCCTGATCGCTTACGGGCCGAACATCCCCGACATGTTCCGGCGCTCGGCAGGCTACGTCGACAAGATCCTGCGGGGCGCGAAAGCCGCCGAACTGCCGATCGAACAGCCGACGAAGTTCGATTTCGTGATCAAGGCGCGCAGCCTGACGATTCCGAAAAGCCTGCTGCTGAGTGCCGACGAGGTGATCGAATGAAGCCTCGCCAGGTCGTCGGGGGGGTGCTGGGCATCGTGGCGGCAGCCGTCGCGTGGGCCGCAGACCCGGCTCCGGGGGTC
>DATMIN010000160.1:0-8208 GCA_035554275.1 Burkholderiaceae bacterium | reverse complement strand
GCGCGTTCGAGTGCGTCGAGCGCTGCAGCCGTGTCGCCGAGTGCCGCGTACACCATTGCGAGCAACGTAGGGGGCAAGTAGCGCTGCGCAGCGATGGCTTCGAGTCGAGCCAGCACGGCGCGCGCCTCTTTGCGGCGGCCGGCGCGCGCCAAGCCCACGCCGAGTTGTGCGGTCGGAAGCGAGCTGCCGTTCGCGCTGTCTTCGGCGCGTCGCTGCGCAGCAATCGACGTCTCAGGGTCGCCCGCAGCAAGCGCGAGGGTGCCGACCGCATAGTGCGCGAACCAGAAGGTCGGATCGATCTGCAGCACGCGCTCCAGGCGCGCCCGACCGGCGGCCACGTGACCGCTGTCGGCGGTCATCACGCCCTCGGCGGTCTGGTACATCAGAACGGTCGGGTCCAGTTCGCGCGCGGTGCGCATGTGCAAAAGGGCCTCGTCTTGGCGCCCTACCGTGGCGAGCAGGTGCCCAAGGCCAAAGTGCGCAAAGGCCGCGTTGGGGTCGAGCGTCAGCGCGATCACGAACGTTCGTTCAGCGAGCTCCCATTCGTGGTCGTACCAGTATTCGATGTGGGCCAGCTGGGCATGGGCCTCGGCCAAGTCAGGCGCCAACTTCAAGGCCGCCAGCACATGCTCGCGCGCCGTGTCCATCGCCTCGCGCGGCTCGCGATCAGCGCTAAAAATCATGCGCATGGCCGCGCGAGCGATACCCACATGCGCCAGTGCATAGCCTGGATCGACGGCCAGCGCCTGCTGGCACAGCTCGATGCTGCGGTTGAGCCCGTCGGCGCGATAGCCTTGCGCCTGTTGCTTTGCCGCCAGGTAGAGCTGGTAGGCATCGACGTTGCGCGTGCCGCCCAGGCGCGCCGCAGCCGGCGCCCAAGGCGCCTGGCCGCCCCGCGACGCGGCCAGCGCGTGCGCCACCCGCTCCGAGATCACGTCCTGCACGTCGAAGACGTTGGTGAACTCGGTATTGAAGCTGCCGCTCCACGCCGCCATCTGGCTCGGCATCGACAGCAGGCGGACGTTGACGCGCAGCCGGCCGCCGGCTTGCTGCAGGGTGCCGTCGAGGATCCACGCCGCTTCGAGCGCCTGCGCGGCCTGCGCCAAGTCGCGGTTGGGGCCGGCGAAGCGATGCACCGAGCCGACCGAGCGGCAGCACAAGCCCGGGACGGTCGACAGGCGAGCGATCAGGCTGTCCGCCATGCCGATCTCCAGTAGCCGATCCTGGCTCTCGGGTGCCAAGGACGCGAAGGGCAGCACCGCCAGGCTCGCGGCGGCGTTCGGCGCAGGCGACGCCGCGCCATCACGCTCGGTCACCTTCGCAATGAAGCGAAAGCCGCGGCGCGCTTCGGTCTGAATGTAGCGCTTGCCGTCGTCGCCGAGCGCGCGTCGCAGCGCCGAGATCACTTGGCTCAGGCTGTTCTCTTCGACCACCAAGCTCGGCCACAGCGCGCGCATCAGCGTGTCCTTGTCGATCAGTTCGCCGGGCCGCACGACGAACAGTTCGAGCGCGTCGAGCGCTCGCGGCGACAGTGGCACCGGCGTGCCGTCAAGCCGCCACACCGCCCGCCGCAATGGATTGAACGTGACCTCGCCGAAGGCGAAGCGGGCGGCCAGAGCGCCGGGATGTCGCGAGGGGGAGTCCGGAAAGTTCATGGGCGCTGTTGAGAACGCGGTCGGGTTGAGCACCGCAGGTTCGTCAGAACGATTCAGAAGCATTCAAGACAGCATCCGGCGGCCGATCCGATCATCGCTCATGGGATTTGGTCACCGCAACCCCGCACCGCGGCATCGAGGAACTGCACCATGAAGACGGTCCAAACTCCTTTGCTCGTTCCTGGTACGCGGTGCGGCAAGGACGCGTCGCTTGGCGCCCCCCGGCGACGGTGGCTGGCGATGGCGCTGGCGGCCTTCGCAGCCGCTTGCGGAGGTGGCGGGGACGACGCGTTGCCTCCCCCACCGCCGCCACCCCCGCCCCCGCCACCGCCGCCTCCCCCACCGCCGCCTCCCCCACCGCCGCCGCCCCCTCCTCCCGAGTGCGCGTTGCCGCCAGAGGGGCTTCAACCCGCGACGACCAGCGTCTTTGCAGTGGGCGGCACGATCAGCGGCCGGGCCAATCCGTCGTTCATCCTTCTCAACTCGCCCGATCCCACTTCGCCCGCCAGACTCATGGTCTACGGGCCAGACCTCGCAGTCTCGGCCACCCTTGGCGGCTACGTGTCGGCCGGCGACAGGTACAGATGCAGCGCGATCGACCCGACGCCGTACAACGGTGTCGATGCACTTGCCGGCGACATCGATGGCGGGGAGTCGGTCTACTTGCTCACGCGGGTGGATCAGCCGGCTGCGACAGTGTCCGGCTCAATTCGCTACCGCAGCGCGACCTATTCGCTGAGCGGCAGTTCACTGCCCGGTGCGGCCGCCGGCTACTCGTTCAATCGGGCGGCCAGCGTCGCCGACGTTGCGGGCAACTGGAGCCTCAACGAACTGGGCGGGGGCACCATCGCCCTGAGCATCGGCAGCGACGGCAGGGTCAGCGGCGCCATCAGCGGCTTGCTGCGTCCGCATGCAGCCGGCGTCAACATGTTCGAGCTGGCGCTCCCCTATCTCGGTGGCCGCGCGTTGGCCTATCCGTTGGCGACCGGTCAATGGCAACTGCTCTTGTGGTGGTGGCATGCAGGCCCGATGGAAGACCTCTTTTCCGTTGCCATCGGACGCCGCTGACGCCGCGAGGCGTAGCACAGCGCCGACTGGGTATCAGGCACATCCGCGCGCGGCCCCATACACCTCGGACTGGACGGGAACAGCGTGTCGAGAAACGACAGCTACACCGCGCGGACCTTGACCTTCGCGTGCTCGTTGATGCCCATCGCACCGAAGAACATCGCCACCATCCGGTGCGCGTCGACGAAGCGCACGCTGCGGTTCTCGCCGCGGCGCGCCAGCACCCAGTTCAGCAGGTCGCCGGCGGCGATGAAGTCGACGCGGATCAGGCGCGCGCACGACACGTTGATCACGCTCGCGTCGCCGAGATCGGCGTCCATGTTCTTCAGCTCGTGCCGTGGTAGTTTTCCATCTGATGAAGATAGGGCCGTTCGCCGTGAGGTCAAGTGGCCCGATCGTAGCGGCGCGGCTCGACCGCCGGGCTCGCCGCCGCCTGACTATGTGAGTGCGGCGAAGTCGCGGCGGCGTGCGGCCGTCGAGTTCGGAAAGCTGATGGTGAAGACGCAGCCCACTTCGGGAAGGTTCCTGACGGACAACGTACCGGCCATGGACTCGACGTTCTGACGCGCAATCGCCAAGCCCAGGCCGAGGCCGGTTCGGTCGATGTTCAATTGGGTGAAGGGCGCGAACATCGTCTCTGCATGCTCGGGCGTCAGGCCACCGCACCGGTCTTCGACGTCGATGAACAGGCGGTCTTCGATTTCATAAGCCACGAGACTCACCGCGCTGTGGCGATGGGTGAACTTGAACGCGTTGCTCAGCAGGTTTCCCAGCGAACCGAGCAGCAGATCCCGATTGGCCTCGACCCGAAGCACCGGGTCGACGGGCGCCACCAGCAGCACGCAGCCGCGCACGTCGGCTTCGAGCTGGGCGGCGGTTCGGGCGTCTTCGATGAGCGCGGCCAGCGAGAAGATCGTCCGCGGCACCGGGTTGCCGCTCTCGGCGCGGACTTCGGCAAGCGACGAGTCGACCAGGCTGCGCATCGACGCCAGACTTCGCTTGAGTACCGACCCCGTGGCACCGGTGAGAGTCAGTCCACCGAGTTCCATCGCCCGCACCGAGAGGTTGGCCAGTTGCAGCGCGTTGCGCAGCTCGTGCACGAGGAACCCGAGCCGCTCGTTCGCCTCGGACGAAAGGCGTTGGGCCACCACGGAATCGCGTTGCGAGCTGAATTCGGAGACCGCGTCGGCGATGGCGTTGTCCAGGCACCGGTTCAGGGTCCGAAACTCTTCGACGTGGAAGAGCGCGTCGCGCTCGTGGGCGAGCTCCGTGATGGCCTGGCAGAGGTCTCCATAGTCGTGAACCACCTGATCGACGGTGAAGCCCAGTGCCAGCAGTGCCTTGCCGTGAGCCGCGGCGGCCACGCCGATTTCTGACAGCGCAAGCGCATCCCCTCCCGACGGACCCGAGAGCAGAGCCGCGACGTCGTAGGTTCCGGCGCCCTCCGCGATCAGTGTGCGGATGAGTTGTTCGAGAAACTGCGGGACGCCGTTGCTGAGCTGCGCGTCGGTGGCACTGCGATGCAGGCGCTTCGAGACCTTCGCCTTGCACCGCGCGATCAGCTCGTCGCGATTGTTGGAGAGGAAGGCGTGCATCATGGTGTTTGTCCAGAGAACTTGTCGCTGGAGAAATCCCGGCAAGACTTGGCGAAATGAGTGTTGCCGATTGTCGAGGTCGAGTCTGTGCGTTAGCAGACACTTGCCGGGCGTTGCGGCGGGCCCTGAAAGGCACGCCAGCGGCGTGGTCGTTGGGGCCGCCGGAGGCCCGGCCTAGACGGCGCGGACCTTGACCTTCGCGTGCTCGTTGATGCCCATCGCACCGAAGAACAGCGCCACCATCCGGTGCGCGTCGACGAAGCGCACGCTGCGGTTTTCGCCGCGGCGCGCCAGCACCCAGTTGAGGAGGTCGCCGGCGGCGATGAAGTCGACGCGGATCAGCCGCGCGCACGACACGTTGATGACGCTCGCGCCGCCGAGATCGGCGTCCATCTTCTTCAGCGTCGGCCCGATGTCGCCGACCAATTGGCCCGACAGCTCGACCGTGCCGACTTGCACCAGCCCGGCGTCTTCGGGCAGGCGCGATTCGACGAAGCTGGTCGACACGTCGCTGACGATCGACAGCGGCGGCGACGAGGTGGTCGTGCCTTCGTCGCTGATACGCACCTCGCAGCGCGCCGATTCCCACGACGGCGGCGAGACCTCGTAGGTCACGCAGTAGTCGATCGCGGTCTCGTCGAACTGGCCCGGGCGGTTCGCCATGCGCAGCGCGTCGAGCCGCACCTGCCAGTAGGCCGGGTCGGCGTCGCGCACGCCAGTCGGCGCCGCTTCGGCCAGCACGGTGAACAGCCGCTCGCCGCCGAGCCAGCGCATGTCGAGGTCCTGCTCGATCCAGTGGCGGAACAGCTCGCTCAGGCGCGCGCAGGCCTCGGCGTCGATGCTGCGCAGCGCGGCCCAGTCGAAGACCCACGGCAGCGGCATCTGCAGCGACACCGATGCGAGCTTGGCGACGGCGTCGGCATCGACGTGGTCGGGGCAGACCCAGCCGACCTGGCCCTCGATCAGCGGGCGCCGCGGCCGGTTGCCGGCAGCCGCCTCGGCCACCAGCTTGGGCATCGAGAACCATTGCGGTGCCGACCAGCCGAACTGCTGCGCGTAATCGAGCGCGATGCTCTCGAACTTGGGCTGCTGGCCGATCGCGCGGTACAGGTCGAACAGCACCAGCCACGTCTCGGGGTGCTGCGCACGCGCGCCGCCGGGGGCGGTGAGCGTCGTCAGGGCCTGCTCGCACTGGTCGAAATCGGCGTTGGCGAACGCGATCACCGCCTCGTCGAGCTCGGGGTCGTGGATGACCTCGGTCATCTCGCGCGCGAGGCGCTGCGTCGTGTCGCTGGCCGTGAGTTCGCCGCGCACCGTCTCGCGCGACAGCGGCGAGACGCCCGACCCCATCGTGACCGGCGAGCCGGCCATCGGCGTGGCGCGATCGGCCATCGCATCGTCGACCTGCGCGCCGTCGAAGTGGCTGCGCGACGACGCGCGCGGGCGCGCTTCCATCGCGGCGGGCACGGTCGGCGCGTTGTAGAACTCGGGCGTGCGGCGCGGGCCGCTCGGCACGTACGGCGCCTCGCCGACCATCTGCTGCTCGATCTCGTCGATCTTGGCCTTGACGCCGCTGTCGGCCTTGGCGCCGCTGTCGATGATCTTGCCGCCTTCGGAATCGTCGATGCGCGACGAGCCGCCGAGCGCGGCGAGCTGCTCGCCGGTCAGGCCCTCGCGGCGCACCTTGCGCAGCATGTCGAACTCGCGCTTGCGGACGAAATCGTTGCGCCGCTTGCGCTCGATCATCGCCTTCAGCTCGCCCTTGGCGTATTCGGTCTCGCGCTGTTCCTCGGCCGGCGTGCCGAGGTCGGCCCACTCCGTGGTCGGGTTGGCGACGAACTTGACGACCTTGCGGAAGAAGCTGGTCGTGTCTTTCGGATCCGGCATGTCGCGGGGCTCGCGCTCCTGGGCTGATGAAACGGCGGTCGGCCGGGGCCGCGGGCCGTGACGCTCAGTCTCCGAACATCTTCTGCTTCAGCTCGCGGCGTTGCTGCGCCTCGAGCGACAGTGTAGCGGTGGGGCGCGCGATCAGGCGGCCGAGGCCGATCGGCTCGCCGGTCTCGTCGCAGAAGCCGTAGTCGCCCGCGTCGATGCGCTGCAGCGACTGCGAGATCTTCTTGAGCAACTTGCGTTCCCGGTCGCGGGTGCGCAGTTCGAGCGCGTGCTCTTCCTCGATCGTCGCGCGGTCGGCCGGGTCGGGCACGATCGACGTGTCTTCGCGCAGGTGCTCGGTGGTCTCGCCGGCGTTGCTGAGCAGATCGTCTTTCAGCGCCTGCAGCTTGACGCGGAAGAACTCGAGCTGCTTGTCGTTCATGTACTCCGAGTCGGGCATCGCCAGCACCTCGGGCTCGGTCAGGTCGCGCCCGGCCTTCGACTTCCACGCGTTGGCGAGCTTCGGGTCGGACTTGTGCTTCTCGCGCGGCGTGTCGAGCTCGAGGTTGCTGTTCATCTGGCGCGTCGGCGGGCGCGGCGGCGCGAAGCGGTCGGCGAAGCGCGAGGTCGGCAACGGCAGCGGCGCCGGCGCGGCCGGCGGCGGGTACTTGGAAGCGGCGCGCGACTTCTTCGGGGCCGGCGCGGCAGCGACGGCGGGGGTGGCAGGAACGACGGGAGCGGGAGCAGGTTTCATCAACGGGGGCTTGGGAGCGGGTTTGGCGGCGGCCGGTGCCGCGGCCGGCTTGGCGGGGCGCGGTGCGGGCGGGGCCGCCGTCTTGGCGGGTGGGGCCGGTCGCTTCGGGGCGGCCGGCGCAGATTTGGCGGGGGTCGCGGCCTTGGGTGGGGCGGCGGTCTTGGCGGTCTTGGCGGGCGCTGCGGGCTTCTTTGCCCCCTTTTGGGCGATCTTCGAGCCCTTCGCCGGCGCCGCCGCACCGGCCTTGGCGGCGGGCTTCTTCGGGGGCGACTTCTGGGCCGGTGTCTTGCTCACAGCGTTCTCCTCGCGTCGGCGCTCATACCGTGCGCAGCGCGGCCGGTTTTTGGCCGCCGCGGATTGTAGCCACGATGCTTCGCGGCCCGGCGCCAAAACTTCACGCCGCAGGCACCCGCGCCGCGACGCTCACACGAGGCAGCCTTCGAGCCCCTGCAGGAAGATGTCGCGCGGCAGGTCCAGGCCGATGAAAACCATCTTGCTGCCCTTCTTCTCGCCCGGCGCCCACTTCGGCCCGAGGTCGCTGCCCATCAGCTGGTGCACGCCCTGGAAGATCACCTTGCGGTCGCTGCCCTTCATGTGCAGCACGCCCTTGTAGCGCAGCATCTTCGGGCCGTAGACCTGCACGATCGCGCCGAGGAAGTCTTCGAGCTTGGCCGGGTTGAAGGCCTTGTCCGACTTGAAGACGAACGACTTCACGTCGTCGTCGTGGGCGTGGTGGTGCGGGTGATCGCAATGTTCGTCGTGCTCGTGGTCGTCGTGATCGTGGTCGTGGTCGTGATCGTGGCCCGCATGCGGATCGGCGTTCAGGAACTCCGGGTCGATGTCGAGCTTGGCGTTCAGGTTGAAGCCGCGCAGGTCGAACACCTCGGCCAGCGCCACCTCGCCGAAGTTGACCTTGGTCTGCGGCGCGCGCGGGTTCATGTGCTTGATGCGGTGGATCAGCGCGTCGACGGTGGAATCTTCGACCAGGTCGGTCTTGCTGATGAAGATCTGATCGGCGAAGCCGACCTGGCGGCGCGCTTCCTGGCGGTCGTCGAGCTGCTGGTCGCCGTGCTTGGCGTCGACCAAGGTCAGGATCGAATCGAGCAGGTAGCTCTCGGCGATCTCGTCGTCCATGAAGAAGGTCTGCGCGACCGGGCCGGGGTCGGCCAGACCGGTGGTCTCGATCACGACGCGGTCGAAATCGAGCTCGCCCTTGCGCTTCTTCTCGGCCAGGTCGCTCAAGGTGGTGCGCAAGTCCTCGCGG
>DATMIN010000159.1:0-7459 GCA_035554275.1 Burkholderiaceae bacterium | reverse complement strand
ACTGCAGCTTCGCGCTCGAAGACCTGAACGACCAGCGCCTGATGCAGATGGATCTGCTGCGTGCGACGGCCTACACGCGCGGCGCGCGAGCGCCGGCGACGGTGCGCAAATCCATCAAGCTGGTGCCGGCCTGACGCGGCGCCCCGGTGCTGCCGAAGCACCCCGGCCGGCCAGCACGGTCTGTGCGAAACGCGACGCGCAGGCCTAGGAGCCTGGGCGGCAGAGGGATGGGCCTGCGTTGGGTCTGCAAGGGGCGCAGGCAAGGCGCAAACCGCAGCCGGGTTGGACACCCGGCGAGGATTTGCAACGCGGCCTGCGCCCCTTGCAGACCCAACCCTTCGGGCCGAGGCGATTCGCGGCGCCATCCGTCGTTGCCGGCTCGTTGTGTGGGCCAGCCACACGGCCTCGCCGGCGCCTCGTCTGGCGCCGCGACTCGCCTCGGCGCAGGCCCATCCCTCTGCCGCCCAGGCTCCTAGGCGCTGCGGCGGCGCAAGCACGGCGTAGACTGCACAGTATTCTGTCATCTCCCATTGAAGGAGCCAGCCATGGCCTTTTCAGCCAGCGATGTGGTGCCCTTCACCCAGGCACGCGCCAACTTGTCAGAGCTGGCAGACCAGGCCAAGGCCGGCGCCGAGAAGATCATCACCAAGAACGGTGAGAGCTACGTCGCGTTGATCGATGCCGATCGGCTCGACTATTACCACCGGCTTGAGCGCGAGCGCATCCACCTGCTGCTCATCGACGACGCCAAGCGCGGTCTGGCCGACATCGAGGCCGGCCGCACCTACGAGGCTGACAGCGCCATCGAGCAGCTTCAGCGCCGCCGCAAGGCTGCAGCGAAGGTCTCCAGCACAGCCAGAGCCGCCAAGAAGCGTGGCTGACAAGCTGTACCGGGTCGAGCTGACCGCGAGCTTCCTTGAGCGCCTAGACGCCATCGAGGCGTTCTTGGTAGAGGCCGACGCCGGCTTTGCCTTTGACGCCTTGCTGACCGAGTTGCGCGTGACGGTCATTCCTAACCTGCGCCGCTTTCCGCGCATCGGCCGGCGCTACCTCGCCAACCCACCACAGTCCGCGGAAGCCCTGGCACAACTCGCGGCGTTGCCGGCCGGCGCACCGGAGGCGCTGCGCGAATACCTGCATGGTGACTATCTGATGCTCTACGCAGCCACGGAGGCCCATGCATCGGTCTACTTGCTGTCGATCCGGCACCACCGCCAGCTCTCGTTTGATTTCGCGCGCCTTTGGCCGAATGCCTGAGCGCCGACCCTCACTCGGTAACACCAAATGAAAGCAATTGACCACCTCCAGCAGGCCTTCCAAGACGGCCACATTCAACTTGTGGCCTTCGAGCAGTTCTGCGTCCGCCGGTGCCGGTGCGGCCCGGCTGGCCCGGCTGCCCCGGCGGTCCCTGAGGGCGGCTAGCGCTAGCCCCGCGACCGCCGTGGTGCGGTGCGGCTGGCGCCGGCAGCCGCTCAGCTTCCGGTGCTCGCCGGTGCCGGTGGCGGTGCCGTCACAGCTGGAAGCCGAGCCACAGCACCAGCCCCTCGCCGACGTCGGCGACGAGCCCGGCGCGCTTCGGCTCGAAGCGCACGGCGCGCGCGCGCTCGGTCTCGAACCACTGGGCGAAGCGCGCGATCGCGTCGCGGTCGTGAAACGCGGCCATCAGCTCGTAGTTGAGGAACAGGCTGCGGCTGTCGAGGTTGGTCGAGCCGGCGAGCGCGAGCGTGTCGTCGATCACCGCGAGCTTGGCGTGCTGCATGTGCGGCACCGTCCACAGCCGCCCGCCGGCGGCGTCGAGCGTGCGCAGCGCGCGCCGCCGCGCCACGTCGGACAGCCGGTGGTTCGAGCGCGCCGGCAGCAGCAGGTCGACCTGCACGCCGCGCCGCGCCGCGAGGCACAGCGCGGCGAGCAGCGCCGAGTCGGGCACGAAGTACGGAGTGATCAGCAGGATGCGGCGGCGCGCGCGGTAGGCGGCGGTGACGAGCAGCGAGTAGACCGTGTCGTCGGCCTGGTCGGGGCCCGAGGCGATCAGCTGCGCACAGGCGTCGCCGGGCTCGGCGGCGCGCGCGAGCTCGGCCGCGTCGGCGCCATCTGACGCCTGCGGCGCGCCGCCGGCGAACTTCCAGTCGTGCGCGAACAGCGCGCTTGCCTGGCCCACGAACGGCCCGCCGAGGTCGAAGCTCAGGTCGTGCCACGGCGCGTGGCCGGGCAGGCCCTCGAAGTATTCGCCGGCCAGGTTGCGCCCGCCGCACCACAGGCGCCGCGTCGGCTGCGCCGCGTCGGCGATCAGCATCTTGCGGTGGTCGCGCAGGTTGGTGCGGCCCTTCAGCGGCGAGTGCAGCGGCGGCACGAACATCAGCAGCTCGACGCCGGCCGCGCGCAGCGGCCGCAGGCTCGGCCGCGCGCGCATCAGCGTGCCCAGGCCGTCGAGCATCACGCGCACTTTGATGCCGGCGCGCGCCTTCGCGCACAGCCGCTCGATCAGCGCGTGGCCGACGGCGTCGCGGCCGACGATGAAGGTGCACAGGTCGATCGTGTGCTGCGCGTCGTCGATCGTGCGCCACAGCGCTTCCAGCGCGGCGCGGCCGTCGGCGTGGATCTGCAGCTCGTCGTAGCGCGCCGGCTCGGGCTGGCCGAGCGCGAGCGCGGTCTGGATCGCCCACGGCCCATCGCCGTCGGTGGCCGGCGGCGCGAGCAGCGGCCGGTTGCGCGGCCGCGCCTGCTTGCGCGAGCCGAAGGTCAGGAACGCGGGCAGCGCCAGGTAGGGCGCCAGCACGATGAACAGCACCCAGGCGATCGCCGCGGTCGGATGCCGGCGCTGCTGCAGCAGGTGCGAAGTGACGGCGTAGAGCAGCACCGCGACGATGGTGACGAAACCGTGGACGGTCAGCCAGTAGGCGGTGGTCAGGCCGAAGAGCATCGGAGGCGACCATACCGTATCCGCGCCGTGGCGCGGCACGGCGTGGCCGCGCCCGCGCGAATCAGCGGCCGGCGACCCGGCGCGACACCAGTACCGGCTCGGCCCGGTACTGAAGCGCGAACATCGTCTTCAGGTTCGCGATCTTCGGCAGGTCGAAGGTTGCGATGTAGCCCGACTCGGGATGCAGCGTCGCGTAGTCCTGGTGGTAGTCCTCGGCCGGGTAGAACGCGACCAGCGGGCCGACCTGCGTGACGATCTTCGCCGGGTACGCCTTGGCGGCGTCGAGCTGCGCGATGTAGCGCTCGGCCGCCTGCTTCTGCGCCGGCGTGGTGGTGAACAGCGCCGAGCGGTATTGGGTGCCGCGGTCGGGGCCCTGGCGGTTCAGCTGGGTCGGGTCGTGCGCGACCGAGAAGAAGATCTGCAGCAGCTGCGCGTACGACACCTGCTTCGGATCGAACGTGACCTGCACCGCCTCGGCGTGGCCGGTCAGCCCGGAGCCGACGATCTCGTAGCGCGCCGTCTTCTCGCTGCCGCCGGCGTAGCCCGAGACGGCATTGAGGACGCCCTTGGTGTGCTGGAAAACGCCCTGCACGCCCCAGAAGCAGCCGCCGGCGAAGACCGCGGTCTCGCGCGCGGCGGTGGCTTCGGCGGGCGCATCGGCGAGCGGCGGAATCTTCACCGCCTGCTCGGCGGCGCGGCTGATGCCGGGCAGGCCGGCGGCGGCCAGCACAGCGGCGAGGGCAACGCCGAACACGCGCCGCGACGGCACGCCGGAAGGATCAGAAGGGGGACGGGTCATGGCGGGGCTCCTGCAAGGCATTGTCTGTGTGCAGAAGGTCGCGCGCGGCGCCGCGGTCTTACACCCCGCTGGCCGCGGGGCGAGCCTCAGCGCCGCTTGCGCGGCTCGATCGTCGGCGGCGCGTCGCCCGGCGCGGCGGTGAACAGCTTCGCGGCGCGGCCCTTCAGCTCGAGCAGCTCGTTCGGCGTCACCGAATACTGGCCCGAGCGCTTGTCGACATCGACGCGGAACTCGACGTCCTTGGTGCCGTTGGTCAGCAGCCCCGAGGTGAACTCGTACTCGTCGTCCTGCGCCGGCAGGCCGGACGCGTCGAGGTCGTAGTCGCTGTACTGCACGTTGCGGATCTCGCCGCTGGCCAGGTCGAGCTCGCCGGTCGACTCGATCACCGCCTCGGAGAGTTCGTCGAATATCCGGATCGGCAGCTTCAAGTCCACGTCGGTTTCCCCGGGCGCGCGGGCGCGCGCAAAGCGGGGATTTTACGGGCCGCGCTGCGGCGGGTCAGACGTTGCTCGTCGCGCGCACTTCCTCGATCGAGGTGATGCCGGCGATCACCTTGTCGATGCCGTCCTGGCGCAGCGTGCGCATGCCCTCGGCCAGCGCGGTGCGCTGCATCGCCGAGACCGGCGCGCGCGTCTGCACCAGGCGGCGCAGCTCGCGCGAGACCACCATCATTTCGTGGATGCCGGCGCGGCCCTTGTACCCGGTGCCGTCGCATTCCTTGCAGCCGGGCGAGTGATGCAGCATGAGCCGGCCGTCGCGGCTGTTGCGCTGCGTCCAGCCGGCGAGCACCGCTTCGCGCGCGATCGGCGGCTCGGCGCCGAAGGCCTGCATGTAGTCGGCGAGCAGCTCCTCGGTCTGCTCGGGCGTGGCGGGTTTCGTGACGCGGCAGTGCGGGCACAGGCAGCGCACCAGGCGCTGCGCCAGCACCGCGAGCAGCGAGTCGCCGAAGTTGAACGGGTCCAGGCCCATGTCGAGCAGCCGGGTCACGGTCTCGGGCGCGCTGTTGGTGTGCAGCGTCGAGAGCACGAGGTGGCCGGTCAGCGAGGCCTCGACGACCATCTGCGCGGTCTCCTGGTCGCGGATTTCGCCGACCATGATCACGTCCGGGTCGGCGCGCAGGAACGCGCGCAGCGCCTTCGCGAAGGTCCACTCGATCTTCGGGTTCACCTGCACCTGGCGCAGCCCGGGCTGGGTGATTTCGATCGGGTCCTCGGCGGTCCAGATCTTGCGCTCGGGCACGTTGATGTGGCTCAGCGCCGAGTGCAGCGTGGTCGTCTTGCCCGAGCCGGTCGGGCCGACGCACAGCACCATGCCGTAGGGCCGCTCGACCGCGTGCTTCAGGCGCGCCAGGTTGTCGGCCGACAGCCCGAGCCGGTCGACCGGCATCGGCTTGGCCGAGCTCAGCAGCCGCAGCACGACGTCTTCGAGGCCGTGGTTGGTCGGGATCGTCGCGACGCGCAGCTCGAGCTTGTGCTGCGGCGAGAACTTCGCGAAGTTGATCTTGCCGTCTTGTGGCTTGCGGCGCTCGCTGATGTCGAGGTCGCACATGATCTTGACGCGCGCGATCATCGCGTTGCGGTAGTTCGCCGGCAGCTCGAGGTAGGTGCGCAGCACGCCGTCCTTGCGGAAGCGCACGCGGATCTTCTCGCGCCCGGGGTAGCTCTCGATGTGGATGTCGGAGACGCCCTCGCGGTTCGCCTCGATGATCATGTTGTTGAGCAGCCGCACCAGCGAGTTGTCGGATTGCTCGATCGGCCGGTCGTCGTCGCCGGCGCGCTCCAGGCCTTCGCGCTCGAGCGTCTCGACCAGTTTGCCGGTGTCGGGCAGGTCCAGGCGCATCGCGTGCGCGGCGTCCTGCCCCGGGGTGTGCGTGGTCGACTCGACGGCCCCGATCTTCTCGTAGACCGAGTACAGCAGGGTCTCGATCGCGCGGCCCTGCGCGAGCACCGGCACGACCTTGATCTGGGCGATGAACTCGACTTCCTCGACGGCGTTGCGGCGCCGCGCCGGGTCGTCGATCGCCACCACGAGGCGGCCCTCGCGCAGCAGCAGCGGCATCACCTGGAGCCGCGCCGCCACCGAGTAGGCGATGCGGCGCAGCGCCTCGGCCTCGACCGGGAAGTTCTCGAGGTCGACCAGCGGGTAGCCCATCTTGCGCGACAGCGCGAGCTGCAGATCCTCGCGCGAGACCACGCCCATGTTCACGAGCAGCTCGCCGAGCGGCACGCTGCGGTCCTGGCGCTGCTGCGCGAGCGCCTCGTCGAGCTGCGCCGGCGTGATCATGCCCAGCGAGATCAGCGCCTCGCCGATGCGCACCATCGGCATCTTGGCCTGGCGCTCGATCGCCTCCATCAGCTGGCGCGGCGTCACGACCTGTCGATTGACGAGCACGTCGCCGAGCTTGCGGTTGCGCAACTTCTGCTGCACATCGGTGGCCTGCTCGATCTGCGCCGTGGTGGCGCTGTGCTGCTCGACCAGCAGCTCGCCGATGCTCGAGCCGATCTCGAAATTGGAGTACGCGCAGCGCGGGATGAACTGGCGCGTGACGCTGCCGTCGTCGCGCGCCGAGCCGGCCTCGGCGCAGGGCGGGAACAGGAACAGGCCGAAGTCGTTCTCGACGTGGCCGACGGTCTCGCCGGCCTCCTCGGCGCCGTTCGTCAGCGTGATCTGGTACAGCGAGTGCGCGCGGTGCGCGAGCAGCCCGGCGTGCGGGTCGCCGAGCGCGAGCGCGCCCGGGCGCAGCGGCGTCGTCAGCATCAACGAGCGGAACTGGTCGAAGCGCAGCGGCAGCGTGGTGCGCGCCGGCGGCAGCTGGACGTGGGCGACGCCGTCCTCGGGCACGAAGAAGGTCAGGCGGCCGTTGGTGCGCTTGTCGTTCAGGCCGACGATCTCGCACGGCATCGGGTCGGTCTGCGGCGTGGCCAGCGGGTAGCTCGCGTACGGCGGGGTCGGCCACGCGAACGGCTCGCGGCTCGCCTTGTCGGCGAAGCCCGCACCGGAGCCGGAGCGCTCCGACACCGGCACCGGATCGTCAATCAGCGGAGGAATCGACATGTTTGCCATCGCGGCCGTCCTTGCTTGCATTGCGTCGGGCGGCTGGCGGGCAGGGATGCGCCGCCGTTCGACCCGATCTCGCCCGCATGGTCGCGCGATCGGCGCCGGGGCAGTGCGCGGAAGTGCGGGGCTTCGGCGGCCCAGTTCGCTGGATAACGGCGCTCAGCGCCTCAGCGCTGCACGCCCATCACCACGTCGGGCAGCCAGGTCACGATCACCGGCAGCAGCGTGATCGCGCCGATACACAGCACCAGGCAGCAGAAGAACGGGATCGCGGCTCGCGCGATCGTGTTGCTGTCCTTGCCGGTCATGTTCTGCAGCACGAACAGGTTGAAGCCGACCGGCGGCGTGACCTCGGCGATCTCGACCAGCAGCACGATGAAGATGCCGAACCAGATCAGGTCGAAACCGGCCTTCTGGATCATCGGCAGCACCACCGCCGAGGTCAGCACGATCATCGAGATGCCGTCGAGCGCGGTACCCAGCACCAGGTAGACCGCGGTCAGCGCCAGGATCAGCATGTACGGCGACAGGTGCATGCCGTCGACCCACTCCGCCAGCTCGCGCGGGATGCCGGTGAACGCCATCGTCTTGGTCAGGAACGAGGCGCCGGCGAGGATGAACATGATCATGCAGCTGGTGCGCGTCGTGCCCATCAGGCCCTCCCAGAAGTTGCGCCAGGTCAG
>DATMIN010000158.1:0-6022 GCA_035554275.1 Burkholderiaceae bacterium | reverse complement strand
GTGCCGGCGACGACGCTGTCGTTCCACCTGAAGGAGCTCGTCATCGCCGGCCTCGTCAACGCCGAGCGCGCCGGCCGCACGCTGGTGTACCGCGCCGCCTACGACCGGATGAACGGCGTGCTCGGCTACCTGACCGACAACTGCTGCGCCGGCGCCGAGCGCGCGGTGTGCGGCAGCCGCGCCGTGGCCTGCGCCTGACCCTGGAGAACGACTATGAAGCGCTTTCACGTCCATGCCCACGTCGCCGACCTCTCCGCGAGCGTCGCCTTCTACTCGAAGATGTTCGCGGCGTCGCCGACGCGCGTCGAGAGCGACTACGCGAAGTGGATGCTCGACGATCCGCGCCTGAACTTCGCGATCTCGACGCGCGGCGGCACGCCCGGCGTCGACCACCTCGGCATCCAGACCGACACCGAAGAAGAGCTCGCCGCGCTCAAGGCGCAGGCCGCCGCCGCCAACATGACGCTGCAAGATGTCGGCGAGACGAGCTGCTGCTACGCGCGCAGCGACAAATACTGGCTCACCGACCCGCAGGGCATCGCGTGGGAGCAGTTCCGCACGCTCGGCGACATCCCGGTGTTCGGCGAGCGCGACGCACCCACCGCGGCGGCCTGCTGCGCACCGGCCGCGACCGAGCCGGCAGCGGCGCCGGTCGCCGCGCGCTGCTGCGCCTGAGGCCGCGCGCCGTGCCCACCAGCGCGCGCCGACTGCTGGCCGAGGGCCTCGGCACGGCGTTGCTGCTGGCCGTCGTGATCGGCTCGGGCCTCATGGCCGAGCGGCTCGCGCAGGGCAACGCGGCACTCGCGTTGCTCGCGAACACGCTTGCCACGGTCGGCGGCCTGGTCGTGCTGATCGAGTTGTTCGGCCCGATCAGCGGCGCGCACTTCAACCCGCTCGTCTCGCTGGTGCGCGTGGCGCGCGGCGAGTTGCCGCGCCGCCTCGCGTTGCCGTATGTCGCCGTGCAGCTCGCCGGCGCAGTGCTCGGGGCGTGGCTCGCCAACGCGATGTTCGACACGCCTGTCTGGCAACTCTCGGCGCATGTGCGCAGCGGCCCGGGGCAGTGGCTCGCCGAGGCGGTCGCGACCTTCGGCCTCGTGCTCGTGGTGTTGCGCGCGCCACCGGCGCGCGCGGCGCCGATGGTCGCGGCCTGGATCGGCGCCGCGTACTGGTTCACCGCGTCGACCTCGTTCGCGAACCCGGCCGCTGCGCTCGGCCGGATGTTCAGCGACAGCTTCGCCGGCATCGCGCCGGCGAGCGTGCCGGCGTTCGTCGTGGCCGAGTGCGCCGGTGCGTTGGCCGCGCTGCTGCTCCAACACGCGCTCGGCGAGTCGACCAGCGCGCCCCTCGCCGCCCCATCGACCCAACCGCATGGCTGACATCACGATCTATCACAACCCCGCGTGCGGCACCTCGCGCAACACGCTCGCGCTGATCCGCCACGCCGGCTTCGAGCCGGCGATCGTCGAGTACCTGAAGACGCCGCCGTCGGCCGCCGAGCTGCGCGCGCTGCTCGCGGCGATGGGCCTGCCGGTGCGCGCACTGCTGCGCGAGAAGGGCACGCCGTACACCGAGCTCGGCCTCGCCGACCCGCGCTGGAGTGACGACGAACTGCTCGCGTTCATCGGCCAGCATCCGATCCTGATGAACCGGCCGATCGTCGTGACGCCGCTCGGCACGATGCTGTGCCGTCCGTCGGAGGCGGTGCTCGAGCTGCTGCCGGTCGGCCGGCTCGCGCCGTTCGTGAAGGAAGACGGCGAGGTCGTCGAAGACACGGGGCGGCGCCGCAGCGGCTGAGGCGTAGCGACACCCGCTTTCGGGGGCGGCCGTTCGTGGTGCCCCGTGATGGCGATGGCGAGAAGCGCGGCGCCCCGGAACACTGCCGTCCGGGCGCTGCAATTCCGCCGCGTCCGCAACCCACGGAGCAACTCACCATGAACCTCGTCAAAACCTTCCTCGGCGCCGCACTGGCGCTCGCCACCGCGATCGCGTTCGCCGCCGTCGACGTCAACAAGGCCAGCCAGGCCGAGCTCGAAAGCATCAAGGGCATCGGCCCGGCGATGTCGGCGAAGATCCTCGACGCGCGCAAGACCGGCGCGTTCAAGGACTGGGGCGACCTGCAGTCGCGCGTCAAGGGCATCCGCAGCGGCAACTCGGCGCGCTTCTCGGCCGACGGCCTGACCGTCGCCGGCGCCGCCTTCAGCGCACCGGCCGCAGCCGAGGCACCGGCGCGCGCCGGCAAGGCCCCGAAGGCCGACCGCGCGAAGTGACGCGCCCCGCGCCGCACTGTCCAGTGCGGCGCGCGCCTCAGGCGCGCCAGCGGAAGAAGCCGATCACATCGTCGCGGCGCTGCAGCGTGTCGCGCTCGCCGAGCGCCATCAGCTCGCGCGTGTAGGCCGATTCGAACAGCAGGTAGCTCGCCAGCGCGGCGCCGCGTGCATCGTCGCCCTGCCCCTGCACGCCGAGGGCGCGCAGCATCGTGCGAATCGGCAGCGGCAGCTCGCCGAGGTGCTTCGCGGCGATGTCGTCGAGGCGCTGGCTCGGCGCGATCACCAGCACCTCGATCGGCTTCAGGCTCGTCGCCGCACGGGCTTCGGGCGTCAGCAGCGCGAGCGTGCTGTTGATGCGCTGCAGCCGCTCGACGTCGACCGCGAGCGCGTCGAGGAAGATGTTCGAGAGGGCATGGCCAGCGATCTGCGCCAGATTCGGGTAGTCGCCGCTGCCGGCGCGCTCGCCGGGCGGCTCGTGCATGCGGCCGGCACCGACGACGAGGATGCGCTCGCTGCCGAGGTGCACCGCCGGCGAGATCGGCGCGGCCTGGCGCATCGAGCCGTCGCCGCAGTACTCGGTGTGGCCGTCGATCGACAGCGCGACCGCCGGGAACACGAACGGGATCGCCGACGATGCCAGCAGGTGCGGCACCGTGATGCCGGCGCGCACCGCCAGGCGCTGCGAGCGCGTCCACGGCACGATGTCGCTGAGCGCGTCGTAGAACGTCACGTGCAGCCCCGAGCCGTAGCTCGACGCGGTGACCGCGAGCGCATGCAGGTGGCCCTCGCGCATCATCCGGTGCAGCCGCTCGGGGCTGACCAGGTGCTCGAGCAGGCCCTGCAGCGGCGTGTTGTCGAGCAGCGAGCGCGGCCGCGCGCGGCGCCAGCGCGCGATCGCCCAGCCGATCGACATCATCGTCAGCCAGCGCGCGCCGCTGCGGATCACGCCGAACGAATCGGCGCGATACACCTGCTCGGCGCGGAAGTTCTCCCAGACCTCGCACAGGCCCGCCACCGCGGCGTCGAAGTCGTCGGCGTGGCACGCCAGCGCCGCGGCGTTGATCGCGCCGGCCGAGGTGCCGGTGATCACCGGGAACGGGTTGCCGGTGTCGGCGGCGCCGGCCTCGCGGCGGATCTGCGCGATCGCCTTCAGCACGCCGACCTGATACGCCGCGCGCGCGCCGCCGCCGGTCAGCACCAGCCCGGTGGTCGTCGCGGTCGTCGCCATCACGCAATATCGGCGCAATGCCGGCGCGACTGAAGCGCGCGCGTCACGTCACTCGTAGACGACGACCGCTTGGCCGTGGTGCGCGCCGGCGCGCCAGCGCGCGAGCGCCGCGTCGGTCGGATAGAAGCGGGCGTCGTCCCCGAGGTCCAGCGTCCAGTCCACCTCGTCGCGCCAGAAGTGCAGCCAGACGCTCAGGCCCTGCGATAGCGCGCCATGCTCGGTCGCCGCGCGCCGCTGCGGGAAGTCCCGCAGCACCTCGGCCACCGGTGGCACGCTGCCGTTCACCGACACCTGCAAGCGCTTGCCGAAGCGGCAGCGCGCGCCGGCCAGATCCCACACCTGCGCGACCGTCAGCCGCAGGCCGCCCGAGAAACGATCGGGCTGGACCTTGCCCTGCACGATCACCAGCTCGTCTTCCTTCAGCAGTTCCTTGTTCGCGTTGAGCAGCTCCTCGTTGCAGACCGCCTCGATCGCCTCGGTCTTGTCGTCGAGCTTGAAGATCGCGACGCGGCCGCGCTGGCCGTTGATCACGCGCAGGTCGGTCACGATGCCGGCGAGCAATTGCGGCTCGCGGCTGTCGAGCAGGTCGGCGATCGCGCGCTTGGCGAAGCGGCGCACCTCGGTCGCGCTCTGGTCGAACAGGTGGCCCGAGAGATAGAACCCGAGCGCGGCCTTCTCCTGCATCAGCCGGTCGCGCACGCCCCAGGCCTCGGCCGGCACGAGTGCCGGCTCCTGGGTGCTGGCGCCGTGTTGATCGCCATCGTCGTCGCTGCCGAAGTCGAACAGCCCGCCCTGATCGGCGTGCGCCGCCTGCGTGTCGGCCCAGTCGAGCGCGAGGCCCACGCTCGCGAGCAGGCTCGCGCGGTCGGCGTGCAGCGCGTCGAACGCGCCGGCCTTGACGAGTGCCTCGACGACGCGCTTGTTCAGCTGCTTGCGGTCGACGCGCGCGCAGAAGTCGAACAGGCTCGTGAACGGGCCGCCTCCCGATCCCTGGCGCGCCGCGACGATCGCCTCGATCGCGCCCTGCCCGGTGCCCTTGACGGCGCCCAGCCCGTAGCACACCGCCTTGTCGCCGACCGGCTCGAAGCGGTGCACGCCGCGGTTCACGTCGGGTGCCTCGATCGTGATGCCGAAGGTCTTGGCGTCGATCATCAGAGCGCGCAGCTTGTCGCTGTCGTCCATCTCGACCGTCATGTTGGCGGCGAAGAACTCTGCCGTGCAGTGGACCTTGATCCACGCCGTGTGGTACGCGAGCAGCGAGTACGCGGCGGCATGCGACTTGTTGAAGCCGTAGCCCGCGAACTTCTCCATCAGGTCGAAGACCTCGTCGGCGGCGGCCTTCGCGATGCCCTTCTTGGCCGCACCGTCGCGGAAGATCTCGCGCTGCTTGGCCATGTCGGCGGCGTTCTTCTTGCCCATCGCCTTGCGCAGGATGTCGGCGCCGCCGAGCGAGTAGCCGGCCAGGATCTGCGCCGCCAGCATCACCTGCTCCTGGTACACGAAGATGCCGTAGGTCTCGCTCAGCACCTCTTCGAGCAGCGGGTGCGGGTAGCTCACCTCCTCGCGGGCGTGCTTGCGCGCGCAGAAGGTCGGGATGTTTTCCATCGGGCCGGGCCGGAACATCGCGTTGAGCGCGAACAGGTCTTCGATGCGCGTCGGCCGCGCGTCCTTCAGCATGCGTTGCATGCCGGCGCTCTCGAACTGGAACACCGACTCGGTGCGGCCTTCGCTGAAGAGCGCGTAGACGCGCGCGTCGTCGAGCGGCAACTGGTCGTAGTCGAAGCCACGGTGCTCGGGCCGGCGCGCGACGATGAAATCCTTCGCGAGCTCGAGGATCGTCAGCGTCGCCAGGCCCAGGAAGTCGAACTTGACCAGGCCGATCGCCTCGACGTCGTCCTTGTCGAACTGGCTCACCGCGCTGTCGCTGCCGGGCTGCATGTAGAGCGGGCAGAAGTCGGTGATCTTGCCGGGCGCGATCAACACTCCGCCGGCATGCATGCCGACATTGCGCGTGATGCCTTCGACCCGCGCCGCCAGCGCCAGCAACTCGGCCACTTCTTCTTCGGCGGCTTCGCGCCGTTCCAGCTCGGGCGCTTCCTTGCGCGCGTAGATCAGGCCCGGGTCGGGCTTCTCGGGCACTTTGGCGAGCGTCACGCTTTTTCCCGGCGGCGCCGGGATCAGCTTGGCGATCGAGTCGACGTGGCCGTAGCCCATGCCCAGCACCCGGCCGACGTCGCGCAGCGCGGCCTTCGCGGCCATGGTGCCGAAGGTCGCGATCTGGCTGACCGCATCGCGGCCGTACTTGTGCTTGACGTAGTCGATCACGCGGTCGCGGTTGCCCTGGCAGAAGTCGATGTCGAAGTCGGGCATCGACACGCGCTCGGGGTTCAGGAAGCGCTCGAACAGCAGGTTGTATTGCAGCGGGTCCAGCCCCGTGATGTGGAGCGCGTACGCGACCAGTGAACCGGCGCCCGAGCCGCGGCCCGGCCCGACCGGGCAGCCATTGTTCTGCGCCCAGTTGATGAAA
>DATMIN010000157.1:0-8724 GCA_035554275.1 Burkholderiaceae bacterium | reverse complement strand
TCGGCCGCGAAGCCATCGTCGTCATCGCCGGCGCGCTGCTCGCCGCGTTCGTCATCGGGCAGCTGCCCAGCGTGCGCGACTGGATCAAGGCGCAATGGGGCGTCGCCAAGGCGCCGGATCCGGTCTAAGGTCACAACCCCTGGGTTGCGGACGCTCGCGCTCGAGCGCTGCGCACGTAGCGTCAAAAACCCGTTCACAATGGCCGACTTCTGAACGGAGTTCCGCCAATGGACGCCATCACTTTTTCCGACGCCCGCCGGCGGCTGGCACAGGTAGCCGACGATGCTGAGGCCGATCCGGTGTTTATCACGCGCGCCGGTGGAGAGACGCTGGTGCTGATGAACGCCCAAGCGTACACGAGCATCCTCGAGACAATCCGGCTCTACACCAGCCCGAAGAACCGAGCCGACCTCGATCGAGCAATCAAAGCCGTCAAGCGAGGCGAGACAGTCGAGTTCGATCCGACCGCATGAAGGTCGAGTGGGACCGAAAGGCACTCGACGACTTCCGCGAGTTCGAGGCGAAGCAGCCGAAACTCGCAGCACGCATCGTGTCGCTCATCGCGGACATCAAGGAGCACCCTTTCACCGGCATCGGCAAGCCCGAGCCACTTCGCTTCGACTACGCCGGCTACTGGAGCCGTCGCGTCGACAAAGAGCACCGCTTGGTCTACGAGGTGCGGGGCGACACCCTCACTATTCTTCGCTGCCGCTGGCACTACAAGTGATGCTGATCGGCTACGCACGCGTCTCCAAGACCGAACAGGACACCGAGCTGCAACTGCGCGCTCTCAAGAAAGACGGCGTGCGGAAGATCTACAGCGAAAGCCGATCGGCCGTGAAGCGCCGGCCCGAGCTGCTGCGCATGCTCGAGGCGCTGCGCGAAGGCGACCAGGTCGTGGTCTACAAGCTCGACCGCCTGGCGCGTTCGATCCGCGACCTGTTGAACATCATCGATCGGATCGAGCGCAGCGGTGCGACCTTCCGCAGCCTGACCGAGACGTTCGACACCACGACACCGGCGGGCAAGATGGCGTTTCAAATGCTCGGCATCGTGGCCGAGTTCGAGCGCAGCATCATCCGCGAGCGCTCGATGGCCGGCCTCGAGGTGGCGCGATCGAACGGCGTGCGCCTCGGCCGCATGCCTGCCCTGGACGATCGCAAGAGCGCCCAGCTCGCGAAGCAGTGGGACACCGGCCTGCACACGAAGACCGAATTGGGCCGTCGATTCGGCGTGAGCGTCAGCACCATCAAGCGCACGCTGTGGCGGCTCGGCCGCGACAGCATCAGCGAGGCGCACGCGCACGGCATGCTGCCGCCGGAATAGGACCTACAGCGCGCCGTGGCTCTAGACGGCAGCGCGCTTTCGAGGGCCAAACGTCCTGCTCACGTAGTCACGCACGGACGGATTCGTGTCGCGGCTGACGTGCGCAACGAACAGGATCTCTCCCTCATCGATCTGCGTAGCCTCGGCGATCGCGCGCGCCATCGGGTCTGTCATGTAGCCCGCCTTAGCGCGGTTGACGTTCGGCTGAGAGAAGCCAAGGTGCTCGCCCAGCTCGCGATCACTCATGCCCGCATTCCCAAGGGCGCGCTTCGCTTCAGACACGTACCAGGCGCAAGTTTTCACGATTGCTTCCATCCTGCGATTGTATGCCGCAAAACCGGTATATAGTCCGGGGCACCGCAACTTTGCGATGCGTTCTTCACTACCTTGGCGGAGCCGGAGGGATTCGAACCCTCGATGCAGGTTTTGCCCACATACTCCCTTAGCAGGGGAGCACCTTCGGCCACTCGGTCACAGCTCCGGCACGGCTGCGATTCTACCCCGGCGTCGGCGCCGCTCAGCCCTGCGGCTGCTCCAGGTCGAATGCCTTGTGCAGCGCGCGCACCGCGAGTTCCATGTACTTCTCGTCGATCACGACACTGGTCTTGATCTCGCTCGTCGTGATCATCTGGATGTTGATGCCCTCGTCGCTGAGCACGCTGAACATCCGGCTCGCCACGCCGACGTGCGAGCGCATCCCGATGCCTACGATGCTGACCTTGCAGATCTTCGCGTCGCCGATCAGGCTGCTCGCGCCGGTGGCGGGCACGACCTTCGTCTTCAGCAGTTCCATCGTGCGCGCGTAGTCGTTGCGGTGCACGGTGAACGAGAAATCGGTGCGGCCGTCGTGCGAGACGTTCTGGATGATCACGTCGACGTCGATGTTCGCATCGGCCACCGGCCCGAGGATCGTGAACGCGATGCCCGGCTTGTCGGTGACGCCGAGCAAACTGATCTTGGCTTCGTCGCGGTTGAACGCGATGCCCGAGACAACGGCTTGTTCCATCTTTTCGTCTTCCTCGAAAGTGATCAGGGTGCCCGAGCGCGCCTCATCGGCGAGGTCGATGTCCCAGGGCGTGAAGCTCGACAGCACGCGCAGCGGCACGCGGTACTTGCCCGCGAACTCGACCGAGCGGATCTGCAGCACCTTCGAGCCGAGGCTCGCCATCTCGAGCATCTCCTCGAAGCTGACGGTCTTCAGCCGGCGCGCGTCGGCGACGATGCGCGGGTCGGTGGTGTAGACGCCGTCGACGTCGGTGTAGATCAGGCACTCGTCGGCCTTCAGCGCCGCGGCGACCGCGACCGCCGAGGTGTCGGAGCCGCCGCGCCCGAGCGTGGTGATGTGGCCATGCTCGTCGACGCCCTGGAAGCCGGTGATGATCACGACCTTGCCGGCCGCCAGATCGGCGCGCACGCGCGCGTCGTCGATCTGCTGGATGCGCGCCTTGGTGAAGGCCGAGTCGGTGCGGATCGGCACCTGCCAGCCGGCGTAGCTCACGGCCTGCATGCCCTCGGCCTGCAGCGCGATCGCGAGCAGGCCGACCGAGACCTGTTCGCCGGTCGACGCGATCATGTCGAGCTCGCGCTGCAGCTCGGGCGTCACGCGCTCGGGCGAGAGTTCTTTCGCGAGGCCGAGCAGGCGGTTCGTCTCGCCGCTCATCGCCGAGGGCACCACCACCATCTGGTGCCCGGCGCGGGCCCATTTGGCGACGCGCTTGGCGACGCTGCGGATGCGCTCCGGCGAGCCCATCGAGGTGCCGCCGTACTTGTGAACTGTAAGGGCCATGGAGGAATCAGCTGCGAACGGGATCGGTGCCGCGCGCAGCACCGGGACATGGATGCCGCCCCGCGGGCAGCCCGCGATTCTAGCGGGCGCGGGCCTCTCGGCCGGGCTCGGCGCCGCCCTTGCCGCCGGGCAGCCAGTGCAGCGCCGCGAGCCGCTGCCCGGGCAGGCCGACGACGCGCGCGTCCAGGCCGAGGCCGGGCACGAACACGAGCTGCCCGCCGCTGTAGACGAGCGGCCCGCCGCGCTCCCACGCCGGCACGCCGGCCGCCTGGTACTGCTTCTTCAGGCTGCGCGGCGTGCTGCCCGGCGCGGCCTGAAACTGCTCGGCGCCGGCGCGCTCGCGCAGCTCGAGCCGCGCGAGCCAGGCGAGTGGCACGCCGCCCGCGCGCACCGCCGAGACGCGCAGCGCGCCGCCCCAGCCCGGCAATTCGTAGCGGCCGGCGCGAGCGACACTCAGCATCGGCTCGCGCGGCGCGGTGGCCGCGACGGCGAGTACCGGCCGCGGCTCGAATCGCAGCTCACCGCGATACGCCCGCACCTCGCCGTCACCCAGCGGCCAGCGCGCGCTGCGCGCGGCCGGCAGCTCTTCGAGCAGGCGCAGCACGAGGCTCGCCGGCACGCCACTGCCGTGCACGCGCCGCAGCCACGCGCGCAATGCGTTCGCGCGCCGCGCCGGCGAGAGCGCGCGCCATGCCGCGATGTTCAGCACGTCGCTTTCGCCCACGCGCGCGAGATCGTCGGCGGCGACCTCGTCGAGCAGCTCGCTCGCCTGCTGCGCCCAGCCCGCGCTCGCGGCAAGCGCACCCTCGGCGTGCTCGAACGCCGCCGTCAGCGCCGGCCAGACCTGTTCGCGCATGCGGCTGCGCGCGAAGCGCGCGTCGGCGTTGCTCGCGTCGTCGACGAAACGCAGCCGATGCCGGCGCACATACGCCTCGATCGCTTCGCGCGGCCGGTCGAGCCAGGGCCGCAGCCAGGTGATGCCATCGCGCTGCACGCTTCGCGGCATGCCCGACAACCCCGCGAGCCCGGCGCCGCGCAGCGCCTGCAGCAGCACCGTCTCGGCCTGGTCGCGGCGGTGGTGGGCGAGCAGCACGAGCGTCGCACCGTGCTCGATCGCCATCGCGCGCAGCGCCGCGTAGCGCACCTGTCGTGCCCACGCCTCGACGCTCTCGCCGGGTGCGGGGCGCGAGTCGACGCGGTGCGCGACGAACTCGACCGGCCAGCCGCGCTTGGCCCAGCGCGCGCACTGCGCTTGCGCCTGCGCGAGCCACGCGTCGGCGGCGGGGCTGAGGCCGTGGTGCACGTGCAGCGCGACCACGCAGGCGTCGGTGCCGGTGCTCGCGGCCAGCGTCGCGTGCAGCAGCGCCGTCGAGTCGCGGCCGCCGCTGTAGGCGACGGCGATGCAGCGCGGCGCCACAACGACAGCGCCGCCCGCGAGCTCAGCGTTCCTTGGTGTCGGAGAAACGGCCGTAGGCCTGCAGCCGCTCGTAGCGCCGCTGCAGCAGTTCCTTCGGCGTCAGATCGACGACCTGGCGCAGCGCGTCGTTCAGCGCGCGCTTCAGGAACGCGGCCATCTGCTTGATGTCGCGGTGCGCGCCGCCGACCGGCTCGCTGATGATCTTGTCGACCAGGCCGAGCGCTTTCAGCCGGTGCGCGGTGATGCCCAGCGCATCGGCGGCGTCGGACGCGCGCTCGGCCGTCTTCCACAAGATCGACGCGCAGCCTTCGGGCGAGATCACCGAATAGATCGAATACTGCAGCATCAGCAGCTGGTCGCCGACGCTGATCGCCAGCGCGCCGCCAGAACCGCCCTCGCCGATGATCGTCACGATGATCGGCACCTCGAGCTGCGCCATTTCGAAGATGTTGCGGCCGATCGCCTCCGACTGGCCGCGCTCCTCCGCGCCGATGCCCGGGTACGCACCCGGCGTGTCGACGAACGTGAACACCGGCAGGCCGAACTTCTGGGCCAGTTTCATCAGCCGCAGCGCCTTGCGGTAGCCCTCGGGGCGCGACATGCCGAAGTTGCGCAGGCCGCGCTCCTTGGTGTCGCGGCCTTTCTGGTGGCCGAGCACCATGCAGGCCTGGCCGTTGAAGCGCGCCAGGCCACCGACGATCGACTGGTCATCGGCGAACGCGCGGTCGCCGTGCAGCTCCTGGAAGTCGGTGAAGATTTCGTTGACGTAATCGAGCGTGTACGGCCGCTGCGGGTGGCGCGCGATCTGCGTGACCTGCCACGGCGTGAGGTGCGCGTAGATGTCTTTGGTGAGCTGCAGGCTCTTCTTGCCGAGCCGGTCGATCTCTTCGGAGATGTCGACCGCCGACTCGCTCTGCACGTAACGCAACTCTTCGATCTTCGATTCGAGCTCGGAAACCGGCTGCTCGAATTCGAGGAAATGTCGTTTGCTCATTCGAATGATTCCTTCGGGCGAAGGCGACAAACCGCGAAGTCAGTAGTCTACCGGCAGCGGGTCGAGGCTGCGCCACAGATACCACGTCGCCACCGAGCGGAACGGCGCCCACGCGTCGCCCACTTCGCGCGCCTCGGCGCGCGACACCGGCTCGCCGCTGAAGTAGTTGACGCTGATGCCCTTGAGCAGTCCGAGGTCGTCGAGCGGGAGCACGTTGGGCCGCATCAGGTGAAAGATCAGGAACATCTCGGCGGTCCAGCGGCCGATGCCGCGGATCGCGACCAGCTCGTCGATGATCGCCTCGTCGTCCATCCGCTGCCACTGCGCGACGTGCACCGCGCCGGCCTCGAAGTGCGCGGCGAGGTCGCACAGGTACTCGACCTTGCGCGCCGAGAGCCCGGCGCCGCGCATCGCGCCGGCTTCGAGCGCGAGCAGCGCCGCCGGCGCGAGCCGCGTCGACGGCTGCGGCATCAGTGCCGCGAAGCGGCCCCACACCGCCTGCGCGGCGCCGACCGAGATCTGCTGGCCGACGATCGAGCGCGCCAGCGTCGTGAACGCATCGCCGCGGCTCTGCAGCCGGCCCTCGCCGAGCTTCGGGATCAGCTTGCGCATCACGCGGTCGCGCCGGCTCAGGTGCTTGCAGGCGTCGTCCCAGTACTCGGGCGTGATGCGCGCCGGCTCGGCGTGGCCGTTGGGCGCCGGCGGCTCCGGCTCGGACGCGCGCGCGGGCATCACGACTTGACCCAGCGCGTGCCGGCCGGAGAATCTTGCAGCTCGATGCCGTCGGCCAGCAGCGCGCGGCGGATCTCGTCGGCGCGCGCGAAGTCGCGCGCCTTCTTCGCGGCGTCGCGCTCGGCGATGCGCGCGGCGATGCTCGCCTCGTCGAGCGTGCTGCCAGCCTGCAGGAACTCGCGCGGCGGCTGCTGCAGGAAGCCGAGTGTCGCGGCCAGGTTCTTCAGCAACGCGGCCGTGTCGGCCGAACGCGTGCGGTTGAGTTCACCGGCGAGCTCGAACAGCACCGCCATCGCGCCGGGCGTGTTGAAGTCGTCGTCCATCGCGGCGCGAAACGCGGCCGCGCTCGGCTGGGCCCAGTCGAGCTCGCCCGGCGGCACCGCGATGCCATCGAGCGCGATGTACAGGCGGCGCAGCGCGGCGCGCGCGTCGTCGAGGTTCGCGTCGCTGAAGTTGAACGGGCTGCGGTAGTGGGCGCGCAGCAGGAAGAAGCGCACCGTCTCGGCGTCGTAGCGCGCCAGCACCTCGCGGATCGTGAAGAAGTTGCCGAGCGACTTCGACATCTTCACCTGGTCGACGTTGAGCAGCCCGTTGTGGGCCCAGATCGCCGCCGGCCCGACGCCGGTCGCGCCCTCGCTCTGCGCGATCTCGTTCTCGTGGTGCGGGAACTGCAGATCGGCGCCGCCACCGTGCAGGTCGAAGCGCTCGCCGAGCAGTGCGCACGCCATCGCCGAGCACTCGATGTGCCAGCCGGGCCGGCCCTCGCCGTAGCCCGACGCGTACTTCGCATCGGCCGGCTCGTCGGCCTTCGCGGCCTTCCACAGCACGAAGTCGAGCGGATCGTCCTTGCCGTCGAGCACCGCCACGCGCTCGCCCGAGCGCAGCTCGTCGATCGTCTTGCCCGAGAGCTTGCCGTAGCCGGGGAACTTGCGCACCGCGTAGTTCACGTCGCCGTTGGTCGAGCGGTATGCGAGGCCCTTGTCTTCGAGCGTCTTGATCATCGCCAGCATCTGCGGCACGTGTTCGGTGGCGCGCGGCTCGTGGGTGGGGCGCTGCACACCGAGCGCGTCGAGATCGGCGTGCATCGCGGCGAGCATGTCGGTCGTCAGCTCGCGGATCGGGATGTTGCGTTCGAGCGCCCGGCGAATGATCTTGTCATCGATGTCGGTGACGTTGCGCACGTAGGTGACTCGGTAGCCGATCACCTTCAGCCAGCGATAGATCAGGTCGAACGCGATCATCATCCGCGCGTGCCCGATGTGGCTCAGGTCGTAGGTGGTGACGCCGCACACGTACATGCGCACGTGGCCCGGCTCGATCGGCGAGAAGCTCTCCAGCGCTCTCGAGAGCGTGTTGTAGATGCGTAGCGTCATGCGTCGATGGCATGTTCCGGGCCCTCGCATCGGCTCGATGCGCGAGCCCCGAACCGGGAGGCTGGGGTGTGTGACGAGGCTCTCGACCGGGGGCGGCGCGCGCTGGATCGAGAGGGCCTGCACTACAATCGAATCAGTATAACGGGCCCGTCCCGCGCGTCCCGCCGGCGCATGCGTCGCGGCTTTTCGCCGGCCTGCTCGAGCCCGTCCCCCACCCTCCCCACGCCGATGCATCGCCCCCTCGCTTCGTCGCCACGCTGGCCGCTCCGCGCCCTGCTGCACGCTTTGCTCGCGGCGCTGCTCGCCGGCCCGTTCGCGGCGTTCGCCGACGAGCTCGAGGAAGTCCAGCGCCTGTACTACGCCGGCCAGGCGAGCGCCGCGCTGCAGCGCGCCGACCGCTTCCTCGCGACCAACCCGCGCGACGCGCAGATGCGCTTCATGAAGGGCGTGATGCTCAGCGACGCGAAGCGCAACATGGAAGCGATCGCGCTGTTCCAGCAGCTCAACGACGACTACCCCGATCTCGCCGAGCCGTACAACAACCTCGCCGCGCTGTACGCCGCCGCCGGCGACTACGCGAAGGCGCGCGAGGCGCTCGAGCGCGCGCTGCGCATGAACCCGGGCTACGCCACCGCGCACGAGAACCTCGGCGACGTGTACGCCGCGCTCGCCGCGCAGTCGTATGCGCGCGCGCTGAAGCTCGACCCGGGCAACCTCACCATCGCGCCGAAGCTCGCGCTGGTGCGCGAGCTGTACAAGCGCCCCGTCGCTTCGGCGTCGAACGCCGCGTCCGCGCCGCGCTGATGCCTCTGCCACCTTCCAAGGAGCCGATCCCATGACCACCGTTCTCCCGCGCTGGACCGGCCGCCTCGCCGCCGCTGCGCTGCTCGGGCTCGCGCTGTCGGCGCACGCGCAGAAGGTCAAGCTCGCGACGACCGCTGGCGACATCGTGATCGAGCTCGACGCCGCGAGCGCGCCAAAGACCGTCGACAACTTCGTCCAGTACGTCAAGGCCGGGCAGTACAGCGGCACGATCTTCCACCGCGTGATCCCGACCTTCATGGTGCAGGGCGGCGGTATGACGGCCGACATGAAA
>DATMIN010000156.1:0-7825 GCA_035554275.1 Burkholderiaceae bacterium | reverse complement strand
CGAGCGCGCCGATGCCGGCAGCGCCGCCGCCGCGGCGCCGGCCGCGAAGGCCGAGGGCCACGTGCGCGACGAGCGCCTGGGCACCGGCCACGGCGAGCGCGAATACGCGCCGATCACCACCACCGCGTTCGAGCGCGCCGGCACGCGGCCCGACGAGATCGTGCAGCTGCGCTACGACAGCGTCGACAACCTGGTCGCGCTCGGCGTGCTGCCTTCGCCCGCACGCGGGCCGGCGCCGACGCCGCGGCCGTTCCCCGGCTTTGTGCCCGATCCGAACGGCTGAGCGCGCCGGCCCGGCGGCGGCCACTGCGTACACTTCTTGCACCGGCGGCCCACGCCACGCGCCTCCACGCCATGAGCACACAACTGCAGGAACTGCTCGACAGCAACCGCCTCTGGGCGGCCAAGACCGAGGCGCGCAGCCCGGGCTTCTTCACCGGGCTGCTGCAGCAGCAGGCGCCGCAGTACCTGTGGATCGGCTGCGCCGACAGCCGCGTGCCGGCTAACGAGCTGGTCGACCTGCTGCCGGGCGAGCTGTTCGTGCACCGCAACGTCGCCAACGTGGTGGTGCACTCCGACCTGAACTGCCTCTCGGTGATCCAGTTCGCGACCGATCTGCTGCAGGTCAAGCACATCATCGTCGTCGGCCATTCGGGCTGCGGCGGCGTGGTGGCGGCGCTCAACGACACCCGCGTCGGCCTGGCCGACAACTGGATTCGCCACGTCCAGGACGTGCGCAACCGGCATCAGCCGTGGCTCGATTCGCTGCCGGCGGCCGAGCAGGTCGACGCGCTCGGCGAGCTCAACGTGATCGAGCAGGCGCGCAACGTCTGCCAGACCACCGTCGTGCAGGATGCCTGGGCGCGCGGCCAGGCGCTGGTGGTGCACGGCTGGTTCTACGGCCTGCACAACGGGCTGCTGCGCGACCTGAAGATGACGGTGGCGAACGCGGCCGAGATGGCCGACGCGTTCGACGCCGCGCTCGCCTCGCTGCACGCGCGCCATGCCGTCAAGACCGATTCGGTGCTGGGCTCGCTCGGCGCGCCCGAGCTGGCGTCGGCGCGCCTGGCGGCGGCGCGGCGCGCGCCGTGACCGTGAAGCAGCCGGCCGCCTTCCCGACCGCGCTGACCGACCCGCGCGCGTTCGACATCGCGCGCGCGATGCTCGAGGGCTTCGACCGCCACTACCGGCTGTTCCGCCAGGCCAGCGCCGAGGCGAAGCAGCGCTTCGAGGCGGCCGACTGGCACGGCCAGCAGCGCGCGCAGCGCGAGCGCATCGAGTACTACGACCTGCGCGTCGACGAGGCGGCCGAGCGGCTGCAGCGCGAGTTCGCCGCCGCCGAGCTGCCGAAGGACACCTGGCAGCAGGCCAAGCTGCACTACATCGGCCTGCTCACCGGCCACCTGCAGCCCGAGCTCGCCGAGACGTTCTTCAACTCGGTGACGACGAAGATCCTGCACCGCCGCTACTTCAACAACGACTTCATCTTCGTGCGCCCCGCGGTCTCGACCGAGTACATCGAGAACGAGGAGCCGGCCGCGCTGCCGACCTACCGCGCCTACTACCCGACCAAGGCGACGATGCGCGAGACCTTCCGGCGCATCGTCGACAACTTCCAGCTCGCCACGCCGTTCGAGAACCTGCCGCGCGACATCGACGACGTGCTCGCGGCGGTGCAGGCGCAGCTCGGCGACTACCGGATGCGGGCGAACTTCCAGATCCAGGTGCTGAGCTCGCTGTTCTACCGGAACAAGGGCGCCTACCTCGTCGGCCGCATCATCAACGGCTTCAACGAGACGCCGTTCGCGCTGCCGATCCTGCACGCCGAGCGCGACGACGGCACGAGCGGCGCGCTGGTGATCGACGCCGCGCTGTTCGGCGAGGACGACCTGCTGCTGCTGTTCAGCTTCGCGCGCGCCTACTTCATGGTCGAGATGGAGGTGCCGTCGGCGTACGTGCAGTTCCTGCGCTCGATGATGCCGCACCGCACCCGCAGCGAGATCTACAACGCGCTCGGCCTCGCGAAGCAGGGCAAGAACGCGTTCTACCGCGACTTCCTGTATCACCTGAAGCACTCGAGCGACCGCTTCCGCATCGCGCCCGGCATCAAGGGCATGGTGATGCTGGTGTTCGATCTGCCGAGCTTCCCGTACGTGTTCAAGGTGATCAAGGATTTCTTCCCCGAGCAGAAGGAGACGACGCGCGAGCAGATCAAGGGCAAGTACCTGCTCGTCAAGCAGCACGACCGCGTCGGCCGGATGGCCGACACGCTCGAGTACAGCAACGTCGCGTTCCCGCGCGAGCGCTTCGAGGACGAGCTGCTCGACGAGCTGAAGCACTTCTGCCCGAGCCTGCTGGAAGAAGACGGCGACGCGCTCGTGATCCGCCACGTCTACATCGAGCGGCGCATGATCCCGCTCAACATCTACCTGCAGGAGGCGTCGCTGTCGCAGATCGAATCGGTCGTGGTCGAGTACGGCAACGCGATCAAGGATCTGGTGCGCGCCAACATCTTCCCCGGCGACATGCTGTGGAAGAACTTCGGCGTCACGCGCCACGGCAAGGTCGTGTTCTACGACTACGACGAGATCGAGTACCTGACCGACTGCACGTTCCGCCGGATTCCGCCGGCGCGCAACGAGGAAGAAGAGATGAGCGGCGAGGTCTGGTACCGGGTCGGCCCGAAGGACGTGTTCCCCGAGACCTTCGGCCCGTTCCTGCTCGGCAACCCGGGGGTGCGCAACGTCTTCATGCGCCATCACGCCGACCTGCTCGAGGCCGCGTTCTGGGAAGGCCACAAGCAGCGCATCCTGGCCGGCTACGTGCACGACGTGTTCCCGTACGACGCCGCCAAGCGCTTCGCGAGCCGGCGCGGCGGCGCGGCGGCCCGATGACGGCGCGCAGCGCGCCGGTCGACACCCGACGCAATGCGTCGGTCGACACCCGGCGCAATGCGCCGGTCGACATCCTCCGCGGTGCGGCGATCGCGCTCGTGCTGCTGCTGCACTTCTCGCTCACCTACCGCCTGAGCCGCAGCCCGCTCGCCGACGCGATCGGCGCCGACGCGGTGCGCGCCGTCGTCAACAACGGCAACTACGGCGTGACGATGTTCTTCGTCGTCTCGGGTTACCTGATCACGTCGAACGCGCTGCACCGCTGGGGCACGCTTTCGGCGATCGACCTGCGCGCGTTCTGGTTGACGCGCGCCGCGCGGATCCTTCCGCCGCTGCTGCTCGCGCTCGCGCTGATCGTCGGCTTCGGCCTGGCCGGGTTGCCGTCGTTCGGCAATTCGGTGCGCGGCCAGGCGCTGCCGGCGGCGTTCGGGTGGCTCGCGATCGGCTCGGTGCTGACCTTCACGCACAACCTGCTGATGCAGTCGGTCGGCTACTTCAACTACTGCCTGAACATCTACTGGTCGCTGTCGGTCGAGGAGGTGTTCTACCTCGGCTTCCCGCTGCTGTGTGTGCTCGCGAAGCGGCGCGTGCTGGTGGTCGCGGCGTGCCTCGCGGCGATCGCGATCGGGCCGCTGTATCGCAGCGCGCACGCCGACGACGAGCTGTTCTTCATGGTTGGCTACGCCGCGTGCTTCGACGCGATCGCGTTCGGCGTGCTCGCGGCGCTGCTGGCGCAGACCGTGCCGCCGCCGGCGCGGGCGGCGCGCACGATCGGCGTCGCCGGGGCCTTCGCGCTGGCGGCGGCCTACCTCGCCGGCATCGGCGGCCATGAGGTGTTCGGCTTCAGCGCGGTCGCGGCGTGCGCGGCGCTGATCGTGTGGGCCACGAGCGCGGCCGGCGCCGGCGCCAGCGCCGGCTGGGCCGCTGCGCGCGCGTTCGCGCCGCTGCGCTGGGCCGGGCGCCACAGCTACGAGCTGTACTTGTTCCACATCGTGGTCTTGGCGCTGATGCGGGACGTGCTGCCGCGCGATCAGCTAGGCTTCGCGTGGAAACTGCCGTGGCTGCTGGTGTTCATCGCGGCCTCGGCGCTGGTGGCGCAGGTGGTGGCCCGCTGCTTTTCCGAACCGATCAACGCCGCACTGCGCCGGCGTTTCGACCGGGCCCACGCGACGACCCGCGGCGTGCGCCCCGTCTTCTCTTCGCGACGCGGGCTGAACGGGACCCTTCCATGAGCGACCCCATCGTCATCGTCTCCGCCGCCCGCACGCCGATCGGCGGCCTGCTCGGCGATTTCTCGTCTCTCGCGGCGCATCAGCTCGGCGCGATCGCGATCAAGGCCGCGGTCGAGCGCGCGGGCATCACCGGTGATGCCGTCAGCGAGGTGCTGATGGGCAACTGCCTGATGGCCGGCCAGGGCCAGGCGCCGGCGCGCCAGGCCACGCTCGGTGCCGGGCTGCCGCAGTCGGTCGGCGCGGTCACGCTGTCGAAGATGTGCGGCTCGGGCATGCGCGCGATGATGTTCGGCCACGACATGCTGCACGCCGGCAGCGCCGAGGTGGTGGTCGCCGGTGGCATGGAGAGCATGACCAACGCGCCGCACCTGACGCCCATGCGCAAGGGCGTGAAGTACGGCCTCGCGTCGCTGTACGACCACATGGCGATCGACGGCCTCGAAGATGCCTACGAGAAATTGCCGAGCGGCGGCGGCAAGGCAATGGGCGTGTTCGCCGAGGAGTGCGTCGCGAAGTACCAGTTCACACGCGAGCAGATGGATTCGTTCGCGATCGACAGCACGAAGCGCAGCAAGCAGGCCAACGAGGACCGCAGCTTCGACTGGGAGATGGCGCCGGTCACGCTCTCCGGCCCGAAGGGCGAGAGCGTGATCAAGTTCGACGAGCAGCCGTTCAAGGCCAAGCTCGACAAGATCCCGGGCCTGAAGCCGGCGTTCAAGAAGGACGGCACGATCACCGCCGCCACCTCGTCGAGCATCTCCGACGGCGCTGCCGCGCTGGTGCTGATGCGCGAGAGCACGGCCAAGCGGCTGGGTGTGGCGCCGCTCGCGCGCATCCTCGGCCACGCGGTGCACGCGCAGGCGCCGAACTGGTTCACCACCGCGCCGATCGGCGCGATCGAGAAGGTGCTGAAGAAGAGCGGCTGGGTCGCGGGTGATGTCGACCTGTGGGAAGTGAACGAGGCCTTCGCCGCCGTCACGCTCGCGGCGATGACCGAGTTCAAGCTGCCGCACGAGATCGTCAACGTGCACGGCGGCGCGGTCGCGCTCGGCCACCCGATCGGCGCGAGCGGCGCGCGCATCGTCGTCACGCTGCTCGGCGCGCTGCGCAAACACGGCAAGAAGAAGGGCGTGGCGGCGCTGTGCATCGGCGGCGGTGAGGCGACGGCGCTGGCGCTGGAGTTGGTGTGATCGGTCACGTGCTCATCGTCGGCGCGTCGCGCGGCCTCGGCCGCGAGTTCGTGCGCCAGTACCTGGCCGACGGCGCGCAGGTCGTCGCCACCGCGCGCCGGCCCGCCGAAGTGGCCGAGCTGGAAGCGGCCGGTATGCGGCGCACGCTCGCCGCCGTCAAGCCGGCGCAGAACGGCAGCTTCCTGAACCATGACGGCAGCCCGATCGGCTGGTGACGCGCCGGCCCGACGATGCTGCTCGACGAAGACCACCGCGCCGTCCAGGACGCCGTGCGCGCCTACGTGCAGGACCGCATCGCGCCGCAGGCCGCGGCGTGGGACAAGACCGCGCACTTCCCGAAAGCCGAACTGCGCGGCCTGGCCGAACTCGGCTGCTACGGTGTCGCGGTGCCCCCCGAGTGGGGCGGCGCCGGGCTCGACTATCTCGCGCTCGCGGTGATCCTCGAAGAGATCGCCGCCGGCGACGGCGCGACCTCGACGATCGTCAGCGTCAACAACTGCCCGGTCTGCTCGATCCTGATGGCGTGGGCAAGCGAGGCACAGAAGGCGCAGTGGTTGACGCCGCTGGCGCGCGGCGAGCTGCTCGGTGCGTTCTGCCTGACCGAGCCGCACGTCGGCTCGCAGGCCGACGGCTTGAAGACGACCGCCGAATTTGTCAACGGCGGCGACGGCGGCGACTACGTGCTGAACGGCGTCAAGCAGTTCATCACCAGCGGGAAGAACGGCGACGTCGCGATCGTGATGGCGGTCACCGACAAGGCCGCAGGAAAAAAGGGCATCAGCGCGTTCGTCGTGCCGACGAGTACGCCGGGCTACAGCGTCGCGCGCCTCGAAGACAAGCTCGGCCAGCACGCGAGCGACACCGCGCAGATCGTGTTCGAGAACTGCATTGTTCCGGCCGCGAACCGGCTCGGCGACGAAGGGCAGGGCCTGAAGATCGCGTTGTCGGGGCTGGAGGGCGGGCGCATCGGCATCGCGTCGCAAAGCGTCGGCATGGCGCGCGCGGCATTCGAGGCGGCGCTGCACTACTCGAAGGAGCGGGTCGCATTCGGCAAGCCGATCTTCGAGCACCAGGCGCTGCAGTTCCGCCTCGCCGAGATGGCGACGCAGATCGAGGCCGCGCGCGCGCTGACCCACCACGCCGCGAGCCTGAAGGACGCCGGTGTGCCGTGCCTGAAGGAAGCCGCGATGGCCAAGCTGTTCGCCAGCGAGATGGCCGAGCGCGTCTGCAGCGCGGCGATCCAGGTGTTCGGCGGCTACGGCTACGTCAGCGACTTCCCGGTCGAGCGCATCTACCGCGACGTGCGCGTGTGCCAGATCTACGAAGGCACGAGCGACGTGCAGAAGATCCTGATCGGGCGCGCGCTGGCCTGAGCGACGGCCGCGCCCCGCGCGGTTCGTGATTCGTGACTTCCTGCCGCCGGGCCGCGTGACGAAGTACCAGCTTCGCCCGATGGAACAACCGGTTGCGTCGGTTGACAGGTTCCAACCATTGATCACTCATAGGATGGCCCGAACCCGCCGAAAAGCAAGCGATGGCCTTCATCCTCTACACCGCCGCGTCGACCACCGCCTCCCGCATGCGCAGCGTCTCGGTGCGCACGCTGCTGCTCGGCGGCGCGGCGGCGGCGGTCGCGCTGCTCAGCGCCGGCGCGGGCCTCGGTTACTGGCTCTCGCCGCTCGCGGCGATGGCGATTGCCGCGGTGCCGGACGCGCCGGCATCGATCGCGGCCGCGCCGGCCGGGCCCGAGCGGGCGCGCGCCGCGCTGCCGTTCGCGGTCGAGCAGATCGGTGCGCTGTCGGGGCGCCTGTTCAAGCTCGAGAGCCAGGCCAGCCAGCTGAGCGAGCGGCTCGGCCGGCTGCAGGGCGTGCTGCCCGCCAAACCTGCCACGCCGGCGCCGCGCGCCGCCGCGCCGAACGCCGGCAGCGGCGGCCCGATGCTGCCCCCGCACACCGAATCGGGCGCGCTCGACGGCGAGGTCGGCGTGCTGCAGACGCGCATCGGCGAGGTCGAGCGGATGATCGCGCAGCTCGCCGACGCCGCCACCGATCGCAGCGTGCAACTGATGCGCACCCCGACCCGCGCGCCGCTGGTGCGTGCGGCGGTGGTCTCGCTGTTCGGCAATCGCGACGATCCGCTGACCGGCCGCCGTGCGTTCCATTCCGGGCTCGATTTCGCGGCCGTCACCGGCACGATGATCCACGCCGCCGCGGGCGGGCTGGTCAAGTCGGCGGCCTTTCACCACGACTACGGCTGGACGGTCGAGATCGACCACGGCAACGGCCTCGTCACGCGCTACGCCCACGCCTCGCGGCTGCTCGTGCGCGCCGGCGACGTGGTCGCGCCGGGCGCGGTGATCGCGGCGGTCGGCTCGACCGGCCGCTCGACCGGCCCGCACCTGCACTTCGAGGTGCTGCGCAACGGCGCGGCCACCGACCCGCGGCGCTACCTCGCCGGCGTCTGAGCCGATGTCTGCCGCGCGCGCTGCTTCCGTCGACCTGGCCCGCAT
>DATMIN010000155.1:0-3120 GCA_035554275.1 Burkholderiaceae bacterium | reverse complement strand
GTCCCATTGCGGCACCACGCCGGCGTGCACCATCAGCCAGCCGTGCTCGAACACCGCCATGCGCTGCTGGCGCAGCCAGTCGAGCCAGGCGTCGCGGTCGGGCGCGTCGAGGATCTCGGCGGTCGTGTCGCCGGCGTGCGGCTGGCGCACGCCCTGCGCGACGGCGAGCAGGTTGAGGTCGTGGTTGCCGAGCAGGCAGGTCGCCGCGCTGCCCAGCCCGCGCAGCCGGCGCAGCGTCGCGAGCGAGGCCGGGCCGCGGTTGATGAGGTCGCCGAGCACGTAGATGCGGTCGCGCGAGGGCGAGAACGCGATCTTCGCGAGCAGCCGCTCGAGCGCGTCGCAGCAACCCTGCACATCACCGATCAGGTAGTCCATCGCCCGATCCTAGCCGGGCGGTGTGACGGCGCGGGCTATCGATCTGCTACGCTGGCCTTTCTGCCACCGCCGCGCCCCGCATGGACGTTGCCCTACTGATCTTCCTGATCGTGCTCAATGCGCTGTTCGCCATGTCGGAGATGGCGCTCACCGCCAGCCGCCGGGCAAGGTTGCAGGTGATGCTCGAGGGCGGCGACGCCGGCGCGAAGGCGGCGCTCGACCTGCACGAGAACCCGACCAAGTTCCTCTCGGTGGTGCAGGTCGGCATCACCTCGATCGGCATCCTGAACGGCATCGTCGGCGACGCCGCGTTCTCGGCGCCGTTCGCGCGCTGGCTGCACGACACGTTTCCGATTGCGCAGCGCGCCGCCGAGATCACGGCCACCGCGATGGTCGTCATCACGGTCACGTTCATCACGATCATCTTCGGCGAGCTGGTGCCCAAGCGCTTCGGGCTGATGTACCCCGAGAAGGTGGCGCGCGTCGTGGCGCGGCCGATGGAGTGGCTCTCGCTGATCACGCGGCCGTTCGTCAAGCTGCTGTCGTGGTGCACCGAGGCGACGCTCGCCCTCTTCGGCATCCGCGGCGACCCGGATCGCAGCGTCACCGAGGAAGAGATCAACGCCAGCCTTGAGGAAGGCCTGGACGCCGGCGTGATCGAGGCGCAAGAGCACCAGATGGTGCGCAACGTGTTCCGCCTCGACGACCGGCAGGTCGGCTCGATGATGATCCCGCGCGCCGAAATCATCTGGCTCGACATCGCCGCGTCGGCCGGCGATGTGCTCGCGGTGATCGGCAATGAAGAGCACTCGCGCTACCCGGTGTGCCGCGGCGGCCTCGACGACGTGCTCGGCGTGATCTCGGCGCAGACGCTGCTGCAGCAGGTGATGAAGGGCGAGGCGATGTCGCTCGCCGACGGGCTGCAGTCGTCGGTGTTCGTGCCGGAGACGCTGTCGGGCATGGAGCTGCTCGAGCACTTCCGCGCGTCGAGCGCGCAGCTCGTGTTCGTCGTCGACGAGTACGGCGAGGTGCAGGGCATGATCACGGTGCGCGACGTGCTCGAGGCGATCACCGGCGAGTTCAGCACCCCGACCGCCGAAGACTCGTGGGCCGTGCAGCGCGCCGACGGCAGCTGGCTGTTCGACGGCCTGATCCCGGTGCCCGAGCTGAAAGACCGGCTCGCGCTGAAGGAGCTGCCCGAGGAAGACCGCGGCCGCTACAACACGCTGGCCGGCATGATCATGCTGCTGCTCGGCCGGCTGCCGCACACCACCGATTCGGTGGAGTGGGATCATTGGCGCTTCGAGGTCGTCGATCTCGACGGCAAGCGGGTCGACAAGGTCCTCGCCAGCCGCGCCCCCGAAGTCGTCGTTGCCGGAGACCCCGCTTGAGCCTGTCCGCCCTGTACCGCGAGCCGCTGCGGCTCGACCCCGTCGCGCACCGCCACCTGCGGCTGACGCCGCTGTCCGACCACTCGGCCGCGGCCGGGTTGCACGGCTGCTTCGTCGCCGTCGCCGAGTTCACGACCGCGGCGCGCGACTACCCGGTCCTGTTCGTGCGCGGCGAGGTCGACGGCGACGAGCGCGTCGAGCCGGTGGTGCTGCTCGGCGTCGAGGCGGGCGAGAACCTGTTCGTCGACGGCACGCGCTGGGACTGCCGCTACGTTCCGGCCTACGTGCGCCGCTATCCGTTCGGCACCATGCGCGTCGAGGGCCAGGAGCAGCCGGCCGTCACGATCGACCGCTGGTGGCGCGGCTTCTCCGAGACCGAGGGCGAGCCGCTCTACGTCGGCGACGGTCAGCCGGCACCGCGCCTGGCCGCGGCGCTCGAGTTCATCGCCAACTTCGAGGTCGAGGCGCAGCGCACCTTCGAGTTCTGCGACCGGCTCCAGGCGCTCGAGTTGCTGCGCCCGCTGAACGCCGAGATCACGCTGGCGAGCGGCCGCAAGCTCGCGCTCGACGGGCTGCTCGCGGTCGACGATGCCAAGCTGCTGGCGCTGCCCGACGCGCAGGTCGTCGCGATGCACCGCAACGGCATGCTGCCGGCGCTGCACGCGCACCTGCTCTCGCTCGCCAACCTGCAGTCGCTGGTCGACCGCAAGGCGCAGCGCCTGCAGGCCGCGGCCTGAGCCCGCGCCGCTACCGCGCGCACCCGATGTCGGCGGCCCTGTTCGACCGCTTCCTCGGCAGCGCCGAGATGGCCGAGGTGTTCGGTGCACCGGCGATCGTGCAGCACATGCTCGACGTCGAGGCCGCGCTGGCCCGGGCGCAGGCGGCCGAGGGGCTGATCCCGCCGAGCGTGGTCGCGCCGATCGCGGCGGCGTGCCGCGTCGAGCGCTTCGATCTCGACGCGCTGATCGAGAGCGGCGCGGCAGCCGGCACGCTCGTGATCCCGCTCGTCAAGCGGCTCACCGCGCTGGTCACCGCCGAAGACGCCGCCGCCGCGGCCTGGGTGCACTGGGGCAGCACGAGCCAGGACGTGATCGACACCGCGATGGTGCTGGCGACGCGCCGCGCCGTCGCGCTTCTTGATGAGACCACTGGCGCGCTGGCTGCGTCGCTCGCGGCACTCGCGCAGCGCGACGGCGACGCGCCGATGCTCGGCCGCACGCTGATGCAGCCGGCGCTCGTCGTCAGCCTCGGCTTCAAGATGCTCGCGTGGGTCGCGCCGCTGCTGCGTGGCCGGGCGCGGCTGCGTGACGCTGCGCGCGCCGCGCTGAATCTGCAGCTCGGCGGCGCCGTCGGC
>DATMIN010000154.1:0-2681 GCA_035554275.1 Burkholderiaceae bacterium | reverse complement strand
CGGCGACGCGCAGGCGGCGCAGCTGATGACGACGCTGGAGCGCACCAACACGCTGCTCGCGCGCCTCGACGGCCTGGCCGCGAAGGCCGACACGCAGGTGTTCGGCAACGACGGCGTGCTGCGCGACGCGCGCGCCACCGTCAAGCAGCTCAACGCCGTGCTCGGCGACGCGCGCGCGAGCCTGCAGAAGGTCGACGCGGTGCTCGACGAGGCGAAAGCCGTCGGCGCGAACGCGCGCGTCGCCACCGCCGATCTCGGCACGCTGCGCGCGCAGGTCGAGGCGAGCCTGCGCAATATCGACGCGCTGATCGGCGAGGTGAACCGCAAGTGGCCGTTCGCGCGCGACACCGAGCTCAAGCTACCGTGACGATGAAGACTCGCGCCGCGTTCGCGCTCCTCGTGCTGCTCGCCGGCTGCGCGAACAAACCGCCAGCGCCCGACTGGCAGGGCAACGCGAAGGCGTCGAGCGAGCGCGCGGTCGCGGCCTACCTCACGGGCGACGCGCGCGTGCACGCGGCCGAACTCGCGCGCGCCCGCAGCGAGGTCGGCCGCACCGGCCGCGCCGACCTGCTCGCGCGCGTCGAGCTGACGCAGTGTGCGGCGCAGGTCGCGAGCCTCGTGTTCGGGCCGTGCGTCGGCTTCGAAGCGCTGCGCGCCGATGCCGCGGCGCCCGAGCGAGCGTATGCCGACTACCTCGCCGCGAAGCTAGCGCCGGCCGATGTGGCGCTGCTGCCCGAGTCGCAGCGCGCCATTGCCGCAAACCCGGCTGCAAACCCGGCGGCGTTGGCAGCCATCGCCGACCCGCTCGCGCGGCTGATCGCTGCCGGCGTGCTGTTCGAGGGCGGGCACGCCGATCCGGCGACGATCGCGCTCGCGGTCGATACCGCCTCGGCGCAGGGCTGGCGCCGCCCGCTGCTGGCGTGGCTCGGCGTGCAGCTCAAGCTCGCCGAACAGGCCGGCGCGGGCGAGGCCGCCGAGCGGCTGCGCCGGCGCATCGCGCTCGTGCAGGGCGGCGCGAGCTGAGCGCGGCTCAGGCCGGGGCCGCCCCGCTGAACCCGATCGTCACGCTGACGCGATCGCGCCGAGCAGCACCGCGCTCGGCGTGTGCCAGCCGACGATCGCACCCTGCGCCGCGATCATCGCCAGCGCCGCGGCCTTGAACTCGGGGAAGTAGCTCTCGGTCGCGTCGGAGACGAGCAGGCATTCGTAGCCGCGGTCGTTCGCCTCGCGCATCGAGGTCTGCACGCAGACCTCGGTGGTCACGCCGGTGAACACGAGGTGCGTCACCTCGATCGCCTTCAGCATCTCGTGCAGGCCGGTCGACCAGAACATGCCCTTGCCGGGCTTGTCGATCACGAGCTCGCCGCGCTTCGGCGCGAGCGCCGGAATGATCGACGTGCCGGGCTCGCCGCGGATCAGCAGCCGGCCCATCGGCCCCGGGTCGCCGATGCGCAGCGTCGGGTCGCCGCGCAGGCGTTTCGCCGGCGGGCAGTCGGACAGGTCAGCGAGGTGCGCCTCGCGCGTGTGCACGATCGGCCAGTCGTTGGCGCGCCAGGCCGCAAGCAGCGCGACGATCGGGCCGATCGCGCTGTGCAGCAGCGAAACATCGTTGCCGAGCGAGGCGCCGAAGCCGCCGGGTTCGACGAAGTCGCGCTGCATGTCGATGATCACCAGCGCGGTCTTGCCCGGCGCGAACGGGTACGCGAACGGCGTGGCCGGAATGTCGATCATGCAGCCTCCGGCAGCGGCGCGTGCACGTCGTCATCGTGATGCGCGCCACCCATGTGCGCGCCGATCACGCGCCGGTCGGCACCGGCGGCCGGCGTCTCGAACACGATCCGGCCCTCGCTCATCACCGCGATGCGGTCCGAGAGTTCGAGCAGCTCGTCGAGGTCTTCGCTGATCAGCAGCACCGCGCCGCCCTTCGCGCGCACCTGCAGCAGGCGCGCGTGGATCTCGGCGACAGCGGCGAAATCGAGGCCGAACACCGGGTTCGCCGCGATCAGCACCTTGATCTCGCCGGCCAGCTCGCGCGCCAGCACCGCGCGCTGCACGTTGCCGCCCGACAGGCTCGCGATCGGCGCGTTCTCGCCGCGCGTCTTCACGCCGTATTCGGTGATCCATGCTCGCGCCCGCTCGCGCCAGGCCGGGAAGCGCAGCCAGCCGCGCTTCAGCGGCGCTTCGTCGAAGTCGCGCAGCGCCATGTTCTGCGCCACGCTCAGCTCGCCGACGCAGGCGTTGCGCAGCGGCTCCTCGGGCAGCGCGCGCAGCTGCAGCACGCGGTTCTCGGCGCGTCGCGCCAGATACGGTTCGCCGACCACGCGCACCGAACCCGCGGCGCGCGCGCGCTGGCCGACGAGCGCCTCGACCAGCTCGCGCTGGCCGTTGCCCGAGACGCCGGCGATACCCAGGATCTCGCCGCGCCTGACCTGCAGGCTCAAGCCCTGCACCGCGAGCGTACCGCGGTCGCCCATCGCCGCCAGGCCCTCGACCTGCAGCGCGATCGGCGCATCGATCGCAGTCGCCGTGCGCGGCGCCGCGCTGCCCTCGGCGACGATCGCCGACGCGCTCGCCGCCGAGTCGCCGATCATCGCCTGCGCCAGCTGCTCGGGCGTCGTGCCGGCCACGTGCGCGCCGTGCACGCGCTTGCCGCGGCGCAGCACCGTCACCTCGTCGGCATA
>DATMIN010000153.1:0-4469 GCA_035554275.1 Burkholderiaceae bacterium | reverse complement strand
CCACGGCGACGCGAGCCAGCTGTTCCCGCGCAGCCCGCGCCTGAGCTTCGAGGAAGCGTGCAAGATCGCCTGATCTGAGCCCGCGCGGCGGCCCGAGCGGCCGCCGCGAGCGCGATCGCGCTCAAGAGTGCGCGCCAGGCGCCGAGATCACCGCATTGCCCGCGGTGTCGCTCCGCGCTTTGTGCGTGCCTCGATGAAACAGCCTCCGGTTCCGTTCGTCCCGCTCGAGTGGCCGCGTCGCCTGCTGGTGGGCGCGTTCGCGCTCGTCAGCGTCTGGTATCTCGCGTGGCGCTTCGGCACGCTGAACCCGGCCGCGCCGTGGTTCTCGGCGCTCGTCTACGGCGCCGAGCTGTTCGGCTTCGGCACCGCGCTGCTGCACATCTTCATGTGCTGGCGCATGACCGAGCGGCGCGCCCCGCCGGCACGGCCCGGCATCACGGTCGACGTGTTCGTGCCGACCTACAACGAATCGGTCGAGCTGGTGCGCAAGACGCTGCTGGCGGCGCGCGCGATGGACTACCCGCACCGCACCTGGCTGCTCGACGACGGCCGCCGCCCCGAGATGAAGGCGCTGGCGCGGCATCTGGGCTGCGAGTACCTGGCGCGCGCCGACGACGCGCACGCCAAGGCCGGCAACCTGAACCACGCGCTCGCCAACAGCAGCGGCGAACTCGTCGTCGTGTTCGACGCCGACCACGCGCCGCGCCGCGACTTCCTCACCAAGACGCTCGGCTACTTCGACGACGCCGCGGTCGCGTTCGTGCAGACGCCGCAGGACTTCTACAACCTCGACTCGTACCAGCACCGCCGCAAGGGCGGCGGCGGGCGCACGCTGTGGACCGAGCAGTCGCTGTTCTTCCGCGTGATCCAGCGCGGCAAGGACTATTGGAACTCGGCGTTCTTCTGCGGCAGCTGCGCGATCGTGCGGCGCCGCGTGCTCGACGAGATCGGCGGCTTCGCCACCGGCACCGTCACCGAAGACCTGCACACCTCGCTGCGCATCCATGCGCGCGGGCACCAATCGGTGTATCACGCCGAGCCGCTCGCGTTCGGCCTCGCGCCCGAATCGATCGAGCCGTTCATCGGCCAGCGCGTGCGCTGGGGCCAGGGCGCGATGCACGTGTGGCGCAAGGAAGGCATCCTGACGCACAAGGGCCTGACGCTCGCGCAGCGCTTCAACTACCTCGCCTCGGCGCTGACCTACTTCGACGGCTGGCAGAAGGCCGTCTTCTACTTCGCGCCGGCCGTGGTGCTGCTCAGCGGCGTACTGCCGCTGCTGGCGAACACGCAGGATTTCCTGCTTCACTTCCTGCCGTACTACGTGCTGACCTTCTGGGTCTTCGAGGAAGTGGGCCGCGGCTATGGGCGCAGCCTCTTCATCGAGCAGTACAACATGGCGCGCTTCGCGGCGTTCGCGTGGGCCACGCTGGCGTGGATCTTCCCGCGCATGACGTTCCGCGTCACCGCCAAGGGCGCGCTCGCCGGCGGGGCGCTGCGCTTCACCGCGCCGCAGTGGGCGGTGCTGCTGCTCAACGGCCTGGCCGTGCCGGTGGGCACGCTGGTCTACGTGAGCTCGCAGTCGCTGCCGCTCGACGGCCTGATCGCGAACTCGGTCTGGGCGCTGACGAACGCCGCGATGGCGATCGCGGTGATCACGTTCACCGCGGTCACGCAGCGCTATGCACGCACGCGCTACCGCTTCCCGATCCCGCTGCCGGCCGAGGTCGTGATCGCCGACGGCACGCGGCTGCGCGGCACGGTCGACGACCTCTCCGAAGGCGGCATGCGCTTCTACGGCAAGCTGCCGGCCACGCTCGACGTCGGCGCGGCGCTGACCGGCCACCTGCTGCTGCCCGAAGGCCCGGTGCCGTTCTGGGGCGAGGTGCGCTCGCGCATCGCGATGCCCGGCGATGCCGGCCTGCCGAAGGCGATCGGCTGCCGCTTCACGACCAGCGATGAGGGCCGCGAGCGGATCGAGAGCTTCCTGTTCGGCTCCGACCTGCAGTGGCTGCTGAACGGCTACACCGACCGCGTGCACACGCCGCTGAGCCGCTGGCTGCGGGGTTCGATCGACGGCCCGCTCGCGAACCCGGTCAGCGGGTTGCGCTGGAACGCGGCCGAGGTGCGCGTCGATGCCGGCGGCCCGGTCGAGCCGGTGCTGACCTCGGCGGTCGGCGCCGATGCGCACGAGCACTTCGTCGTGAGCCACAACGCGCTGCCCGAGCGGCGCGACCTGATGCTCGACGTGTACCGCCGCACCGATGCGCCGACGCGCTCGGTGCGCCTGCAACCGGTGGCGTTGACCGGCCCGGCCGGTCACGCCGTCTCGGGCGTGTACCTGTACCGCGTCGAGCCTGGCGAGATGCTGATCGCGCCCGACCGCTGGGACGAGCCCGCGCAGGCGCAGCGCGACGAGCGCGAGCCGACCCGGCCGGCAGCGTTGACCGTCTGAACGGAGTTCGCCTTGACCCATCCCACCTTCCAGCACCTCGGCATCGCCGCCGCGCTGTTCTGCGCCGCCGCGTCGGCCTGCGCCGGCGTGATCGACTACGCCCAGGTCGACACCTCGTCGGCTGCGACCACCGTGGTGCTGGTCAGCGCGATCGGCGCGTCGACCGAGGCGCGCCCGGCGCCGATCGTCAGCGCGACCTACACGCGCTGGGACAGCGGCGCGGCCGCGGGCCTCGGTGGCGTGTACCGCTGGGCGCTCTACAGCGGCCCGCACCAGTGGGTCGTCGGCGCCGGCGCCGGCATCAACAACTTCCGCAGCCGCGACAGCGCCGCGCCGCAGAACGACACCGCCGCGTCGGCGCGGCTGCAGTCGGAGTGGTCGGGCCCGGCGCCCGGCGGCAACTACTACGCGCTCGCGCAGGCCTCGAGCTTCCGGCGCAGCTGGCTCGTCGCCGGCCAGTACAACCCGAGCGGCTGGCCCGTCGGCGCCGATTGGGCGCGCTACCACGAGCGCGGCTACCAGGCGACGACGCTGGGCGCGCACATCGCGCTCGGCGGCACCGGCTCGCGCTGGTTCCTGCGCGTCGGCGCGACACATACCGACAGCGAGACCCAGCCGTTCATCGGCCTGGCCTACAACGGCTTCTGAGCGAGGCGTTCAGCCCAGCCTTGTTGCGACCGCGTGCGCGACCACGCCGAGCGACAGCACGACGACGAACCAGCCGATCCCGCGCCGCAGCCGTGACGCCGCGGCGTCGCCGCGCGCGCTGCGCAGCACGCGCGCGACGAGCTGCGAATCGGCGGTGCTCGCGATCAGCATCCCGAACGAGAACAGCAGCCCCGCGACGACGCCGGCCCACCAGCCGCCGCGGTGCGTCGCGAACACGCTCCACGCCGAGACGTGCGCGACCGTGTCGATCACGAGCGCGAACAGCAACCCGATCGCGACCGTCGACCACACGTCGGTGCGCTCGCGCAGCCGCGCCGGGATCAGCTTCATCCGCACCGAGCTCGGCCGGTAGCTGCCGCGGCGCAGCAGCGCCGCCAGGTTCCACAGCCCGAGCAGCGCGAGCAGCACGATCGGCAGCCAGTCGATCACTTGCACCAGCCGCGCCGGCAGCGTGAACGAGGCGGCGAGCACGCTGACCGCGACCGCGATCGCCGCGATCGCCAGGCCATGGCCGAGCGCGAACAGGCTGCCGGTCCACGGCGCGTGGCGCTCGCGATGGTCGTGGGCGCGCAGCGTCAGGCCGTCGATCGCGGCGATGTGGTCGGGCTCGATGCCGTGGCGCAGGCCGAGCAGGAAGAACAGCGCCATGCCGCTGCCCGGCAGGTCGATGGGGGTCATCTCGTCGCCGCCGTGGCATGGCGCGCGCGGCGCGGCGCGCTGCACGCGGCGCACACGCCGCGCAGCGTGATCTCGTGCGCCTTCACGGTGAAGCCGGCCGGCGCCAGCTCCTGCATCGGGCCCGGGCAGGCGTGCAGCGCGTAGACGCGGTCGCAGCGCTCGCAGTGGAAGTGGTGATGGTGGTGCTGCGGCGCGTCGCGTGTGCCCGCGCACACCGCCTCGAAGCGCGGCGGCTGGCCGGGCAGCAGCACGCGCGCGATGCGTGCCTCGTCCTGCAGCGCGTGCAGCTGGCGGTAGATCGTCGAGAGGTTCAGGCGCGCGACCGCGCCCTGCGCGAGCGCGAGGATCTCGGCCGGCGTCAGCGCCCGGCCGGCGCCCTCGATCGCTTGCAGAACGGCGTCGCGCTGGCGGGTCTGGCGTTGCATCCCGGCATCTTAGTGCAAACCGGTTCGCAACAAGGATTCGGGGGCGATCGGCCCCGCGGCGCGCGCCTCAGTCGTACTTGAGGTACTTGAAGCGCGGGTCGTCGGGCGTGCCTTCGAGCGCCGCGCCTTCGGCCTTCGCCGGCTGCCACATCACGACCGCCTCGATCTGCTTCGCAAGCTCGAAGTCCTTCTCGGTGATGCCCTTGGCGGCGTGGTTCATCAGCTTGACGTTGACGAACGCGTAC
>DATMIN010000152.1:0-19812 GCA_035554275.1 Burkholderiaceae bacterium | reverse complement strand
TGCTCGATCGCCTGGCGATCTACCAGGAAAAGACGATGGCGATCAAGAACAAGATCAAGTCGGCGCTGATCTATCCGATCGCGGTGATCGTGGTCGCGTTCGTCGTGCTCGCGGTGATCATGATCTTCGTGATCCCGGCATTCAAAGACGTGTTCTCGTCGTTCGGCGCCGATCTGCCGGCGCCCACGCTCGTCGTGATCGCGATGTCGGAATTCTTCGTCAAGTACTGGTACCTGATCTTTGGCTTCCTGATCGGCGGCACCTACTTCTTCATCCAGTCGTGGCGGCGCTCGATCAAGATGCAGAAGTTCATGGACCGGCTGCTGCTGCGCGTACCGATCTTCGGCGATCTGGTGCGCAAGTCGGCCGTCGCCCGCTGGACGCGCACGCTCGCGACGATGTTCGCCGCCGGCGTGCCGCTGGTCGAGGCGCTCGACTCCGTCGGCGGCGCCTCGGGCAACGCCGTCTACGCCGAGGCGACCGAGCAGATCCAGAAAGACGTGTCCACAGGCTCGGCGCTGACCACCTCGATGCAGACCACCGGCGTGTTCCCGACGATGGTGATCCAGATGTGCGCGATCGGCGAGGAATCGGGCTCGCTCGACGCGATGCTCGGCAAGGCCGCCGAGTTCTACGAAGACGAGATCGACGAAGCCGTCAAGGGCCTGTCGAGCCTGATGGAGCCGTTCATCATCGTGATCCTCGGCGTGCTGGTGGGCGGCATCGTCGTCTCGATGTACCTGCCGATCTTCAAGCTCGGCGCCGTCGTCTGATCCGTTGATGGATCCGCAGCTCGCCGGCGCGTTGCTGTCGCCGCTGGTGCTGGCCCTGCTCGGGCTGTGCATCGGCAGCTTCCTGAACGTCGTGATCCACCGCATGCCGCAGATGATGGAGCGCGGCTGGCGCCTCGAGAGCGCCGAGCTGCTCGGCGTGAAGATCGACGCGACGCCGCCGATCACGCTGTCCAAGCCGCGCTCACGCTGCCCGGCCTGCGGCCACCCGATCCGCTGGTACGAGAACATCCCGGTGCTGAGCTACCTGTGGCTGCGCGGAAAGTGCTCGGCGTGCAAGACGCCGATCTCGAAGCGCTACCCGGCGATCGAGGTGCTGACCGCGCTGCTGTTCGCCGCCTGCGGCCTGCGCTTCGGCGCGCAGCCGACGGTGCTGCTGTGGTGCGCCCTGGTCGCCACGCTGATCGCCCTCGCCTTCATCGACCTCGACACCACTTTCCTGCCCGACGACCTGACGCTGCCGCTGATGTGGGCCGGCATCGTCGCGGCCGCGCTCGGCTGGATCCCGGTGACGCTCACCGCCTCGGTCGGCGGCGCGGTCGCGGGTTACCTCTCGCTGTGGTTCGTGTTCCACGCCTACCGGCTGATCCGCGGCAAGGAGGGCATGGGCGCGGGCGACTTCAAGCTGCTCGCCGCGCTCGGCGCGTGGATGGGCTGGCAGGCGATTCCGTCGATCATCCTGCTGTCGTCGGCGGTCGGCGCGATCGTCGGCATCGCGTTGATCGTGTTCAAGCAGCACGACCGCGAGGTGCCGATTCCGTTCGGCCCGTACCTCGCCGGCGGCGGCATCGCCGCGCTGTTCTTCGGCGAGCAGCTGGCGCGCCTGTGGATGCCGCCGGCCTGAGCCCGGCGCCGCCGCTGCGGATCGGCCTGACCGGCGGCATCGGCAGCGGCAAGAGCACCGTCGCGCGGCTGCTCGGCGATCTCGGTGCCGCGCTCGTCGACACCGACCGGATCGCGCGCGAACTCACCGAGCCCGGCGGCGCGGCCGTCGCGCCGATTGCGGCGGCATTCGGCGCCGAGATGATCGATGCCTCCGGCGCGCTCGATCGCGCGCGCATGCGCGAGCTCGTGTTCTCCGACGCTGCCGCGAAGCAGCGGCTCGAGGCGATCCTGCACCCGCTGATCGGCCTCGAGACCGCGCGCCAGGCGAGCCTCGCCGCTGGCGCGCCGGCGATCGTGTTCGACGTGCCGCTGCTGGTCGAGTCGGCCCATTGGCGCGGCCGTGTCGACAAGGTGCTGGTGGTCGACTGCCGCGAGGCGACGCAGATCGAGCGCGTCGTCGCCCGCTCGGGCTGGCGCGCCGACGCGGTGCAGGCGGTGATCAACGGCCAGGCCTCGCGCGCGCAGCGCCGTGCCGCGGCCGATGCGGTGATCGCCAACGACACGCTGGCGCTCGACGCACTGGCCGCGCAGGTGGCCACCGTGTGGCGCCGCTGGCTGCGGCCGGGCGCCTGATTCGCGAGACCGCGCACCCGCGCGCTCGGGCATCCACCGCCCTGCGCAGCGGGGAAATCGTGCTGTGGAACAATCGCCGCTCGGCAGGCGGCTCGCCTGCGCAGGGCCCGCACCGTGATCCTCTACGAATACCCGTTCCACGAAGGCATCCGCACGATGCTGCGCCTCGAACACCTGTTCGACCGGCTCGGCCAGTTGATGGCGCGCGAGACGCCCGTCGACCACCACTACGCGCTCGCGACGCTGTTCGAGATTCTCGACGTGTCGTCGCGCGCCGACCTCAAGTCCGACGTGCTGCACGAGCTCGACAAGCACCGCCAGCAGTTCAACAGCTACCGCGGCAACCCGTCGATCTCGGAGGCCGCGCTCGACGAGGTGGTCGCGAAGATCGACCACGCGTTCGCCGGCCTGAACGAGGTGCAGGGCAAGGCCGGCGCGGCGCTCGCCAGCAACGAGTGGCTGATGAGCATTCGCAGCCGCATCAGCATTCCCGGCGGCACCTGCGAGTTCGACCTGCCGGCGTACTACGCGTGGCAGAAGCTCGACGCCACCCGCCGCCGCGCCGACCTGCTGCAATGGATCGGCCCGCTGATGCCGCTGGCCGAGGCGCTGCAGGTGCTGCTCGGGCTGCTGCGCGATTCGGGCGTGCCGCACAAGGTCGTCGCGCCCGCCGGGCAGTATCAGCAGAGCCTGCCGCAAGGGCGCGTCTACCAGCTGATGCGGGTGCGGCTCGACGAGGCCGAAGACATCGTCCCCGAGATCACCGGCCACCGGCTGATGGTCTCGGTGCGGCTGATGCGGCAAGACGCCGAGGGGCGCTTGAAGCCGAGCCAGCAGGACGCGCAGTTCGAGCTGACGCTGTGCGCGTGATCCGTTGCCCCGGCTGCGGCGGCGACAGCGTCTACGCGGCCGACAACCCGTTCCGCCCGTTCTGCAGCGCGCGCTGCAAGAACGGCGACCTCGGTGCGTGGGCGAGCGAGCGCTACGCGGTGCCGGCCAAGCCCGACCCCGACGACGCGCAGGAAGCCGACCCCACGCTGCGCGACGACGGCCGCGGCACGCCCGCGCGGCATTGACGGCCCGACGCGCTCAGCGCGTCGTCCAATGCTCGGCGAAGGCGGCGAGGTCGGCGTGCACCGAGCGCGCCCACACCATGTCGGGCCCCTGGTTCGGGCTGCCGTTCGGCGCGCGCAATACCAGCGCGGTGTGCACGTGGGCCGGCAGCCCGCGCAGGTAGACCACGTAATCGTCGACGAACGCCACCGGGTCGAGCGCCTCGATCGCATCGGCCTTCGGGCTGCGCTCGCCTTCGTGGTGGCCGGTCGCGATCACGCGCTCGATCGGGAAGCCGTGCGCGCGCAGGTTGCGCAGCCGCGCCGCCTCGAACGGCGCGTCGAGCGCCGAGACGCAGACCAGGTCGTGCCCGGCGTCGTGCAGCCGATGGCAGGCCTCGAGCGCGCGCTCGATCGGCGGCAGCGTGGCCCAGAACTGCTCGTCGAACGCGGCGCGGAATTGCACGCGCCGTTCCGCATCGAGCCGGTCGACTTGCCAACGGTCGATCGGCCAGTACGCGAGCGGGTCGCGCTCGGCCGGCGCGTGGCCGAACGCGCGCGCCCACGCTGAGGCGTAACCGAGATGGAAGTCGAGCAGCACGCCGTCGCAGTCGAGCGCGATCACGGGTCGTTGGGGCATGCACGCACTGTAGCGAGGCCGCGCGCCCGGCGCTGTCACGTGGCGGACGCACCACCGCACAATCGGCCATGCCGCACAAACCCTTCTCGCCGGCCTGCGAGCGCAACCGTGAGCCGATCCTCGCCGTGCTGCGCGCACACTTCGCCGACCGCACGCGCGTGCTCGAGATCGGCAGCGGCACCGGCCAGCACGCGGTGCATTTCGCGCCGGCGCTGCCGCAGCTCGTGTGGCAGACCTCCGACGTCGCCGCGAACCTGCCCGGCATCGCGCAATGGCTGGCCGAGGCGCGCCTGCCGAACACGCCCGCGCCGCTCGTCTTCGACGTCAACGGTGCGCCGCCGTCGGAGCCCTTCGACGCGGTCTTCAGCGCGAACACGCTGCACATCATGGGCTGGGCCGAGGTGCAGCGGCTGTTCGCGCTGCTGCCCGCGCTGACGACGCCGGGCGCGCTGCTCGTCGTCTACGGGCCGTTCAAGGAAGGCGGCGCGTTCACGACACCGAGCAACGCGGCCTTCGATGCCTCGCTGCGCGCCGCCGACCCGCGGCGCGGCCTGCGCGACATCGAGGCCGTCGAGGCGCTCGCGGGCGGCGCCGGCTTCGCGCGCATCGACGACCGCGCGATGCCGGCGCACAACCGCTGCGTCACGTGGCGTCGCTCGGCTTGACGTCGATCACGCCGCCCGCGGCCTTCGCGGTCTCGGCGCGAAACGCCAGCGCGGCCTCGAACGACGCGCGCACGAAGGTCAGCGCCGCGGCGAACTCGGCGTCGCTCAGCCCGCGCGCCGCGTCGCTCGAGCGATAGAGGTTCGCGAACTCGCGCTCGCGCCCGGCCTGCACCGCGAGCTTGCCCACGCCCAAGCCCTCGAGCGTGGCCCACAGCTTCGGGTTGTAGGTGCGCGCCAGCTTCAGCGCGACCGGGATCGGGTCGTTGCGGCCGAGCACCGCGGCGAGCCGCAGGATGATCTCGAACGGCAGGCCGACCTTGCCGCCCTCGACCTGTTCGAGCAGCGACACGTCGCGCAGGTTGATCGCGCGGCCGAGGTCGGCCAGCGTCAGCCCGGCGCCCTCGCGCAGGTCGCGGAACAGCCCGCCGGCGCGCTCGACCGCGGCCTTGTGCGACGGCTTCGTCAGCCGCGCCGACGCGACGCGAAACGACAGGTCGGCCGCGGTGTTGGCGATGCCGAGCACGAAGTCGGTCCACGAGCGCAGGTCGCGCGCGAGCGTGACGAGGCCGCGGTCGGTGGTGGCCGCGCGCGGTGCAGCGGCGGCCGCAATCGCACCTCGCGCCGTGCGGCGCGGCGCGGCCGATCCGGCATTCTTCGCGGGCGCGCGCTTGCTCGGCTTCGCAGTCGTGGCCATGCGGCAGTGCGCGTCGGTCAGACGGCGCGCGGCAGGTCGGCGCCACGTCGGCGCCGCGGCGCCGGCGTGGAGCTGTGGCGCGGAGCGCGCGGCTGCTTGGCCGGTGCGGCCGAGGCGGCCAGCACGTTGGCGCGCGCGCGCTTCTTCGCGGGTGGCGCCACAACAGCCGCAGTCGGGGCCGGGGCCAGCACGGCGGCCGGCTCGACCGCCGTTGGGAACCGCGCCTCGATCAGCGCGCGCAGCCGTTGGTGTTCCTCGACGATGTGGTCGCCGAGGTCGGCCACGTCGGGCAGCGCGCGCCGGCAGGCGGTGAGGCCGACCTCGAGCTTGCCGTCGTAGCTCTGCACCGTGATGTTGAGCGCGATGCCATGCCCCGGGATCGACACCGGGAAGTAGCCGGCCAGCTTCGCGCCCGCGAAGTACAGCGGGAACTGCGGCCCCGGCACGTTCGAGATCGCGACGTTCGCGATCGGCGGCAGCCGGTTCGCGAGCCGCGAGCGGCCGTACAGCGACACCAACCCGCTCATCAGCCACGGCACGCCGAGCGAAGGGAAGTCGGTCGGCATCGCGTCCTTCACGCTGAGCTGAAGCTTCTTGCCGACCTTGGCCGACGCATGGATCGCGGCGAGCCGATCGACCGGATCGTCGATCGTCGTCGCCAGGCTCACGAACATCATCGACACCTGGTTGTTCGCATCGGTGTTGCCGGCCTCGCGCAGCGACACCGGCACGCCGGCGATCAGCGGCTTGTCGGGCACGCAGTCGCAGTCGGCGAGGTAGCGCTTGAGCGCGCCGGCGCAGATCGCGAGCACCACGTCGTTCAGGCTCGTGCCGCTGCGCTTGGCCATCGTCTTGACCTCGGCCAGCGACAGGGTTCGCGCCGCGAACGAGCGCTGGTTCGTGATCGCGACATTGATCGGCGTCTTCGGGCCGAGCTGGAAGCCCTCGGGCCGCGTCAGGCGGCGCTTGCCGTCGAGCTCGTCTACGGGATAGATCACCGCGCCGACCGCGCGCCCGACCGCCGGCAGCGATCTCACCAGCTTGACGAACTGCACGACCGCGTTGCTGAGCGCCGCGCCGGCGAGCTCGGCCACGCCGAGCTGGTACTGGTTGGTGCGCAGCCGTGGGCGCGGCGGCTTGATCGGCGGCGCCACGGCCGAGCCGCTGAGCAGCGCCTTCGCGACCGCCACACCGGCCTGCCCGTCGATCGCGGCATGGTGCAGCTTGCTGTAGACCGCGACCTGGCCGGTGTTCAGGCCTTCGATCACGTAGATCTCCCACAGCGGCCGGCTGCGGTCGAGCAGGCTCGAGTGCAGCCGCGCGACATACTTCTCGAGCTGCTCGAACGTGCCCGGCCGCGGCAGGATCACGTGGCGCACGTGGTAGTCGAGATCGATGTCCTCGTCGTCGACCCAGACCGGGTTCGCGAGATCGAACGGCATCAGCGCGAGCTTGCGCTGGAACACCGAGGCGAGGTGCATGCGCGTGGCCATCCAGCGCTTCACGTCTTCGTAGTAGTCGCCGGTGTAGCCCGCGGGCAGATCGGCGATCTGCAGGCTGCCGACGTGCATCGGCATCTCGGGCGTCTCGAGGTGCAGGAACGAAGCGTCCATGCCGCTGAGGTGGTTCATCGATTCGTCTCCTCAATGATGGGCGATGCGGCGCGCGTCAGGCGCCGGCGTGTTCGCGACGCCGCGCTTCCTCGTCGACCAGTTCCTTCTTCGAGAGCTTGCCGACCGCCGTCTTCGGCAGCTCGGCGCGCAGCTCGAGCGCGTGCACCATCTCGTGCTTGCCGATGCGCTCTTTCAGGAACGCGCGCAGCTCGCACCGGCGTGAACGTGCCGGTCGGCGAGGTCTCGGTCATGCCCCAGCCTTCGTTGAGCTTGCAGCCGGTCAGCTCGGCAAAGCGCTGCGCCACCTCCCCCGGCAGCCGCGCGCCGCCCGAGCCGCAGAACTGCAGCGAGCGCAGCGCGCCGGCGCGCATCTTCGGGTGGTGGATCTGCTGCACCGGCAGCAGCCGCAGGTCGGCGTCCCAACGCACGCCGTCGGGGTACGACTTGATCCAGCGGTGATCGGTCAAACGCTTGCTCCTGAACAGCGCCGCACGCCGCGCAGGCGTCACCCACTATCGCGTGGCGGCGCGCGTGTCCGGTTGGGGGTTTGCCCGGGTCGGGTCAGAATCGACGCGCCACCCACAAGCGAGCCATGGACCCCGAACGTCGCCACCTCCTGATCGCCGGCGCGGCCTGCGCGCTGACGCCGGCCGCCTCCGCCCGCCAACCCATTGCCGGAGCCCGCATGAAGGCCATCGCCCTCGAAGAACGCAGCCTCGCCGAGGTGCAGGCCGACCTCGCCGCCGGCCGCGCGACCGCGCAGCAACTGGTGGCCGGCTACCTCGCGCGGATCGAGCGCATCGACCGGCACGGCCCGGCGCTGGCCAGCGTGATCGAGCTGAACCCGGACGCCGCGGCGATCGCGAAGCAGCTCGACGCCGAGCGCGCCGCCGGCCGCGTGCGCGGCCCGATGCATGGCGTGCCGATCCTGATCAAGGACAACATCGCGACGCGCGACCGGATGCAGACGACCGCCGGCTCGCTCGCGCTCGTCGGCAGCCAGCCGCCGGAAGACGCGTTCGTCGTGCAGCGCCTGCGCGCCGCGGGCGCGGTGATCCTCGGCAAGACCAACCTCAGCGAGTGGGCCAACATCCGCAGCAGCCAGAGCACCAGCGGCTGGAGCGCGCGCGGCGGGCTCACCCGCAACCCGTACGCGCTCGACCGCAACACCTCGGGCTCGAGTTCGGGCTCGGGCGCGGCCGCCGCGGCGAGCCTGTGCGCGGCCGCGGTCGGCACCGAGACCGACGGCTCGATCCTGAGCCCGGCGTCGATCTGCGGGCTCGTCGGGCTGAAGCCGACGGTCGGGCTCGTCAGCCGCATCGGCATCGTGCCGATCGCGCACAGCCAGGACACCGCCGGCCCGATGGCGCGCAGCGTGCGCGACTGCGCGCTGCTGCTGAACGCGATGGTCGGCACCGACCCGCGCGACGCGGCGATGGCCGACGCCGCTTCACGCGCCGCGCTCGACTACGCGGCCGGCCTGAACGCCGACGCGCTGAAGGGCGCACGCCTGGGCGTGGCGCGCCAGTTCTTCGGCTTCCACGAGCCGAGCGACCGCGTGTTCGCCGCGGTGCTCACCGCGCTCGAGCGCGCCGGCGCGGTGCTGATCGACCCGGTCACGCTGCCGGCGATCGAGACGCTCGGCGATGCCGAGCTGACGGTGCTGCTCTACGAGCTGAAGGCCGACCTGAACGCCTACCTCGCCGGTCTCGGCCCGAACGCGCCGGTGAAGACGCTCGCCGACGTGATCGCGTTCAACGAGCGCCATGCCGAGCGCGAGATGCCGTGGTTCGGCCAGGACCTGCTCGTCAAGGCGCAGGCCAAGGGCCCGCTGACCGACGACGACTACCGCAAGGCGCGCGCGCTGTGCCTGCGCGTGGCGCGCGACGAAGGCATCGACGCGCAGCTCAAGGCGCACCGGCTCGACGCGTTGATCGCGCCGACCGGCGGGCCGGCGTGGCGCAGCGACCGCGTCGTCGGCGACCACTTCGTCGGCGGCGGCAGCACCACGCCGCCGGCGATCGCCGGTACGCCGAGCATCACGGTGCCGGCCGGGCAGGTGCAGGGCCTGCCGGTCGGGCTGACCTTCTTCGCCGGCGCGTGGAGCGAGGCGCGGCTGCTCGGGCTCGCCTACGCGTTCGAGCAGGCCACGCACGCGCGGCAGCCGCCGCGTTATCTCGCGAGCGTCGACGTCGCGCGCTGAGCCGCGCGGCGTTTACGGGAACGTGAACGACAGCGCCGGGACCGCCGCGCTCGCGTCGATCGCCTGCGTCTTGACGGCGCCGGCCGACTTCGCCTCGATCGTGTACTTCGCGGCCGCGGTCGGATCGGCCGTGAACGCCGGCGCGCCGACGCCGGCCGCATAGGCCGCGCGGCGCGGCGCATCGACCGGCAGCGAGAACGTGAACGCGCCGCTGGTCGCATCGACCGGCGCGAACGCGGCCTCGATCGTCGGGCCGCCGTTCAGCAGCTGCAGCGCGCGCACCGAGGCCGTGGCCGGCGCGACCGTGCCGGCGACCGAGCGCGGCGCGCTCGCGGCCGCGGCCGGTGCGATCGGCGTGGCCGGCGCGTTGACGTAGGTGTACGCGCTCGTCGTCACCGGCACGCCCGTCATCACCGCGGTGACGCGGCCCGCGGCGCTGATCACGAGGTCGTAGGTGCCGGCCGGCACCGGGTAGAGCACGAACTGGCCGGTGGCATCCGGCGGCGTCGCCTTCACCGGCACGCCGGCAAGCTGCAGCGACACGTTGGTCGTCGCGGCCGGCAGCGTCGGGTCGAGATAGCCGACCACGCGCATGCCGGCGTCCGACAGGCGCGGGATCACGCTGATCACCGGCTTCAGGTTGTACTGCCCCGAGTTGCCGCGCTTGACGATCGACTTGCAGGCATCGAAGTCGAGCACGAAGTCGGCGATCTGGTCGGCCGGCACGTCGATGTTGGTGTTCAGCTTCAGGCCGCTCTCGGTCGCGCTCGGCGTCGTCAGCGCGGTCTCGCTGCCGCCGGTGGGCACGACCGAGTTCGCCAGCGGCGTGGTCGCGGAGTTCGGCGTCAGCACCAGGCGCAGCTGCGTGTACTTGCCGGCCGGCAGCGAGGTCTGCCCGAGCTCGGCGAGCACGCCGTTGCTCAGGCTCAGCAGGTCGACCCGCTTGGCCGGCGTGAGCACGATCTCGGACCAGCCGCTGTCGGCGTCGGCCGCGCTCGCGCTCTGGTTGACGCGGATCCGATCGATCGTGATGTTGACCGCGTCGTAGCCGCAAGCGGGCGCGTCGGTGATGGCCAGGCGCAGCGTGCCGACCGATGCCGAGCCGGTGCCGCCGATGCCGCCGCCGCTGCCGCCGCCGCCGCAGCCGGCGATCGTCAGCAGCAGGGCCAGCAGCCCGCAGGCCGCGCTGTTCTTGAAGTTCATGGTTTGCCTCGCTCCGGGGGTGGGGTCGGCGCGTCGAGGCGCTCTTCGAAGTAGTAGATGCCGACACCGACGCGGGCGTGCGGCAGGTCGTCGCGTTCGCCGGGGGCGTCCACGTCGTGGGCGGCCAGCCAGGTGTCGAGCCGCTCGAGCAGCGCCTGGCCCTGCGCCGCGCTGCGCGCGCGGAACGATGGCAGGTCCTCGACGCGGATGCGGTGGTACATCACCTTGCGCTGGAAGCGCGGATCGGGGCCGCCTTCCTGCAGGTTGTGGTCGATCGTCTCGATCAGATCGGCGACATCGGTGCCGAGGATCTGCAGCTTGTCGGTGGAACTGCGCAGCGGCACGTAGGCGCGCGTCAGCGGCTCGATCAGGCCGTCGTCGCGGCGCTGCACCGCGCCGACGCGCAGCAGCTCGTCGAGTACGGCGCGCGCCGGCATGTCGCCGCTGTGCAGCCGCGCGAGCAGCGGGAAGTCCTGCGGGTCGTCGGTGCTCAGCGGGCGCGGCTTGCCGGCCGTGTCGTGAAACGTGGCGTCGCGCAGCCAGCCGCTGAGCACGCGCGCGGCGCGGTTGTAGCGATCGGCCGCGTCGACGCCGTCGGGCTCGGGCGCGGCGAGCAGGCGCTGCACGTCCTTGCGCGTCAGGCCGGTGAGGATCGAGGCGCGCGCCGCCGAGGGCTTCTTGCCGGGAATCGCGAAGTCGTTCATCGCGACCTCGACGTAAACGCGCTTGGCCAGCTCCTGAAATGCCGCGTGCGGCACCGCGTGCCGAAGCAGCAGCCGCACCAGCGGCCGCAGCAGCCGCATCACGGCGGCGTGAAGCGCGCTGGTCGCACGGGGGCCGATCTCCATGTTTGGGATAGTTGTCCCAAGTGTGTGGCGTCGTCAACGAACGAAATGTGAACGGATGTGCTGTCGCGACATCGGTCACATCTCGAACGCAAGACCCACGTAGTTTTCGGCCATCGCCGTCGATGCGGCGCGCGAGGCGACGAGGTAGTCGAGCTCGGCGCGCTGCAGCCGCTGGCCGATCGCACCGGTCTCGGGAAACTTGTGCATCAGGCCGGTGAACCACCACGAGAAGCGCTCGGCCTTCCAGATGCGGCGCAGGCAACGCTCGGAGTAGTGGTCGATGCCGGCGCGGCTGCGCTCGCCGTAGAACTCGATGAACGCCCGCGACAGATAGCGCACATCGGCAGCGGCGAGGTTCAGGCCTTTGGCGCCGGTCGGCGGCACGATGTGGGCGGCGTCGCCGGCCAGGAACAGCGCGCCGAAGCGCATCGGCTCGGCGACGAAGCTGCGCAGCGGCGCGATGCTCTTTTCGATCGAGGGCCCGGTGACGAGCGCCTCGGCCGCGGCGGGGTCGAGGCGGCGGCGCAACTCGTCCCAGAACGCGGCGTCGCTCCACTGCTCGACCTTGTCGTGCAGCGGGCACTGGACGTAGTAGCGGGTGCGCGTCGGCGAGCGCATCGAGCACAGCGCGAAGCCGCGCTCGTGGTTCGAGTAGATCAGCTCGTGCGCGACCGGCGGCGTGTCGGCCAGCACGCCGAGCCAACCGAACTGGTAGACCTTCTCGTAGATGCTCAGCGCCTTCGGTGGCACGCTCGCGCGGCTGACGCCGTGGTAGCCGTCGCAGCCGGCGATGAAGTCGCACTCGATCGTGTGCACTTGACCGTCGCGCGTGAAGCTGACGCTCGGATGCTCGGTATCGAAGCCGTGCGGCGCGACGTCCTTCGCGCCGTACAGCGTCGGGATCCCGGCCGCCTCGCGCGCCGCCATCAGGTCGCGTGTGACCTCGGTCTGGCCGTACACGGTCACGTGCTTGCCGCCGGTCAGGCCGCGCATGTCGATGCGGTGCCGGGCGCCGCCGAAGCAGAGTTCGAAGCCATCGTGCACCAGGCCCTCGGCGTGCATGCGCGCGCCGACGCCGGCCTCCTCGAGCAGATCGCAGGTGGTCTGCTCGAGCACGCCGGCGCGGATGCGGCCGAGCACGTAGTCGCCGCTCTGGCGCTCGACGATGACGTTGTCGATGCCGGCGCGATGCAGCAGTTGGCCGAGCAGCAGGCCGGACGGGCCGGCGCCGATGATCGCCACTTGGGTGCGCTGAGTGCTCATCGAGTTCGCCGTCTGCGCGGCACGACGCCGCGGCCTGTAGTCTAGGGTGCGACCGGGTACGGGCCGTCGTCGAAGCGCGCCGCGTGGTAGCCCTTCGCGCCGATCGCCTGCGCCAACGCGCTGCGGTGGTCGCCCCCGACGCCCAGCCGTTCGATGATCGCCGTGAAATCGTGCCGCGGCTGCCAGCCGAGCGCCGCGCGTGCGACATCGTTCACATAGACGCGATCGATGCTCGGGAACATCGTCCAGCCGCGTCGCCGGTATTCGGCCGCGTAGGCAGGGACGCGGTCGGCGACGATGGCCGGCGCATCGCGACGCAGCGCCGCGACGTCGTCGCGCCGGAGCGGCGTGGTGGCGCTGACGATGTAGCGGCCGAAGCCGAGCGCGCCGGCGCGCTCGAGCGCGCGCAGGTGCGCTTCGACGACATCCTCGATGTCGACGCGGCGGAACAGGTATTCGTTGACCTTGGCGTTCGCGTCGACGAAGTCGGCGCGGGTGCGGCGGCTGTCGTCGTCCTCCGGGAAGAAGCGCGACAGCCGCAGCACGACGCACGGCAGGCCGTGCTCGCGGTGGACCAGCTCGCACAGGCTCTCGGCGGCGAGCTTGGTGACGCCGTAGATGTTCTTCGGCAGCGGCGTCGTCTCTTCGGTGACCCACACGGCCGGTGCGCCGGGTTCGGGCGTCAACGCGCGGCCGTAGCTGCTGGTCGTGCTGGCGAACACGAAGGCTCGCGCGTCGACCGCGACCGCTGCTTCCAGCAGGTTCAGCGTGCCCGTGATGTTGGCGTCGACGAACGCCTGCTTGGCGTGCGTGGCGACGTGCGGCTTGTGCAGCGTGGCCGTGTGCAGCACGCCCTCGATGCCGCGCATACAGGCCGCGACGAAGCCGCGGTCGGCGATCGAGCCGACGGCGTGCGTGAAGGGCGACGGCCGCAGGTCGATGCCGAACGCCTCGTGCCCGCTCGCTCGCAGCGAGCGCATCAGCGCCTCGCCGAGGTGGCCTGCACTGCCGGTCACGAGCAACTTCATGGGCGCGAGTCTAGAAGATGGCGGCTGGTCACTTGAAAGATCGGGTCGCCGCCCTATAATCCGGCCTGCTAGCACTCGCTCGAGTTGAGTGCTAACGAAGCCGGGTCAGCCACTGCGGCCGTCGATCCAGTGTCGGGGATGAGTACCTACTTCTTCCCCGCCCCTCTAGAACCATTGCTCTGAGCCTTCAAGGAGATGCTATGAAACTTCGTCCGTTGCACGATCGCGTGATCGTCAAGCGCCTGGAACAGGAAACCAAGACCGCCTCGGGCATCGTGATCCCCGACAACGCCGCCGAGAAGCCCGATCAGGGCGAAGTGCTGGCCGTCGGCCCGGGCAAGCGCAGCGAAAAGGGCGACTTCATCGTCCTGAACATCAAGGTTGGCGATCGCGTGCTGTTCGGCAAGTACAGCGGCCAGACCGTCAAGGTTGACGGTGAGGAACTGCTCGTGATGAAGGAAGACGACCTGTTCGCGGTCGTCGAGAAGAAGTAACTCGCACAGCAATCAGGAGAAATAGAAATGGCAGCAAAAGACGTGATTTTCGGCGGCGATGCCCGCGCGCGCATGGTCGAAGGCGTGAACATCCTGGCCAACGCGGTCAAGGTGACGCTCGGCCCGAAGGGCCGCAACGTGGTCCTCGAGCGTTCGTTCGGCGGCCCGACGGTGACCAAGGACGGCGTGTCGGTCGCCAAGGAAATCGAGCTGAAGGACAAGCTTCAGAACATGGGCGCGCAGATGGTCAAGGAAGTCGCTTCCAAGACCAGCGACATCGCCGGTGACGGCACGACGACCGCGACGGTCCTCGCGCAAGCCATCGTCCGCGAAGGCATGAAGTACGTGGCCGCGGGCATGAACCCGATGGACCTGAAGCGCGGCATCGACAAGGCCGTCACGGCGCTGGTCGAGCAGTTGAAGAAGCAGTCGAAGGCGACCACGACCTCGAAGGAAATTGCCCAGGTCGGCACGATCTCGGCGAACAGCGACGAAGAAGTCGGCAAGATCATCGCCGACGCGATGGACAAGGTCGGCAAGGAAGGCGTCATCACCGTCGAAGACGGCAAGAGCCTGAACAGCGAGCTTGAAGTCGTCGAAGGCATGCAGTTCGATCGCGGCTACCTGTCGCCGTACTTCATCAACAACCCGGAAAAGCAGACCGCGACGCTGGACAACCCGTTCGTGCTGCTGTTCGACAAAAAGATCAGCAACATCCGCGACCTGCTGCCGACGCTGGAGCAAGTGGCCAAGTCGGGCCGTCCGCTGCTGATCGTCGCCGAAGAAGTCGAAGGCGAAGCGCTCGCCACGCTGGTCGTGAACACGATCCGCGGCATCCTGAAGGTCGTCGCCGTCAAGGCACCGGGCTTCGGCGACCGTCGCAAGGCGATGCTCGAAGACATCGCGATCCTGACCGGCGGCAAGGTCATCGCCGAAGAAGTCGGCCTGACGCTCGAGAAGGTCACGCTGGCCGATCTGGGCCAGGCCAAGCGCGTCGAAGTGGGCAAGGAAAACACCACGATCATCGACGGCTCGGGCGCCGCGGGCGACATCGAAGCACGCGTCAAGCAAGTGCGCATCCAGATCGAGGAAGCCACCAGCGACTACGACCGCGAGAAGCTCCAAGAGCGCGTGGCCAAGCTGGCCGGCGGCGTGGCGGTGATCAAGGTCGGCGCTGCGACCGAAGTCGAGATGAAGGAAAAGAAGGCCCGCGTCGAAGATGCGCTGCACGCCACGCGTGCCGCCGTCGAGGAAGGCATCGTGGCCGGCGGTGGCGTGGCGCTGCTGCGCGCCAAGCAGTCGGCTGGCGTCATCAAGGGCGACAACCCCGACCAGGAAGCCGGCATCAAGCTGGTGCTCAAGGCGATCGAACAGCCGCTGCGCGAGATCGTCTTCAACGCCGGCGGCGAAGCCAGCGTGGTCGTCGCGGCGGTGTTGGCCGGCAAGGGCAACTACGGCTTCAATGCGGCCAACGACACCTACGGCGACATGATCGAAATGGGCATCCTGGATCCGACCAAGGTGACGCGCACCGCGCTGCAGAACGCCGCGTCGGTCGCCTCGCTGATGCTCACCACCGAAGCGATGATCGCCGAGGCGCCGAAGGAAGAAGCCGGCGCCGGCGGCATGCCCGGCGGCATGGGCGGGATGGGCGGCATGGGCGGCATGGACATGTAAGTCCGGGCCTCCACGCCGATCTGAAAGGGCTGCTTCGGCAGCCCTTTTTCATGCGCGGCGCGAACGCTCAGCGCGCCAGGTGGCGCTCGATCTCGCCGGCGATGAACGCCGGCCGCTCGTGGACGATCCAATGCGTCGCGCCGGGCACGCGCACGAGCCGCATCTCGGGCACGAACGCGTCGAGCCCGTCGACCAACGCGACCGGCAGTGCCGTGTCGTCCTCGCCCCAGATCACCAGCGTCGGCCGCTTGACCGTCACGAACTCGGGCGCGAACGTGACGCGCATCACCGACGCGTCCTGCGGCGTCGGCGGCCGCAGCGGCGTGACGCGGTAGTAGTTGCAGCCGCCGGTCAGCCCGCGGCCCCAGACCGCGCGGTATTGATCGCGAACTGCGTCGGTGAGCCAGCCGCCGCCTTCGCGCGCCGCCGGATCGGCCGCGCCCATGTTCGTGAACATCGGCCACATCCGCGCGAAGTCGTTCTCGGCCAGCAACGCTTCCGCATCGGGGCGGCACAGGAAGTTCATGTACGCACTCGCCGCCTGCTGCTGCGGGTTGTGCTGCAGCTCGCGCAGAAAGGTCGCCGGGTGCGGCGAATTGACGATGACGAGCCGCTTCATCAGCTCGGGCCGCAGCGCGCCGAGCGTCCACGCGACCGCACCGCCCCAGTCGTGCGCGACGAGCGCCTCGATCGGCGCCCCGCCGGTGGCCGCGATCAGCGCGTCGATGTCGGCCATCAGGTGCTTGACGCGGTACTGTTCGGGGTCGACCGGCGCCGACGAGCCGCCGAAGCCGCGCAAGTTCGGCGCGATGCAGCGAAAGCGCGCGCCGAGATGCTCGAGCAGTTCGTCCCACACGAACGCGGCTTCCGGGAAGCCGTGCAGGAAGATCAGCGGCGGCGCGCCGGCCGGGCCGGCGGCGCGGCAATGGAGCGTGACGCCGTGCGGCAGCGCCACGTCGAAGGTCTCGATCATCGGAGTCTCCTCGCAGCGCAGTATCCGGCGACCCGCGGCGCCGTCGCGTGTCACCGGCGAGACAGCTCAGGCGTGGACCCAGCGGTGCAGCAGCCGCGCGGCGTCGTCGATGCCGACCTTCTTCAGCGCCGAGAACAGCGCCACCGACACGTCGGCCTCGTCGGTGGCGAGCTCGCCAAGCAGCGCCTGCGCGCCGGCGAGCGCGGCCGCGGCCTCGCTGCGGTTGAGCTTGTCGCTCTTGGTCAGCAGCACCAGCAGCTTGACCGAGCCGTTGCCCACGCGCGGTGCGACGAAGCTCATCAGGCGCTGGTCGAGGTCGGTAAAGCCCAGCCGCGAATCGACCATCAGCACCACGCCGACGAGGCTGCGCCGCACGTCGAGGTAGTCGGCCATCACCTGCTGCCAGCGCAGCTTGGCGTCGCGCGCGACCGCGGCGTAGCCGTAGCCCGGCAGGTCGGCGAACATCGCATCGGGCTCGAGCTTGGGGCCGAGATCGAACAGGTTGATGTGCTGCGTGCGGCCCGGCGTCTTCGACGCGAACGCGAGCCGCTTCTGCTGCGTCAGCGTGTTGATCGCGGTCGACTTGCCGGCGTTCGAGCGGCCGACGAACGCGATCTCGGGCAGCTCGGTGGGCGGCAGTTGGTCGAGCTGGCTCGCGGTGGTGCGAAAGCGCGCGGTGTGGGCCCAGCCGAGGGCGCGCTTGACCTCGTCGACGCCGACTTCGGGGCGCGCTTTGGAATTGTTTTGCTCGGCCATGAAGTCGCCCAAAGCCATCATTGTAAAATCATGGGGTTTTGCACAAGAAATTCGCGCCACCCATGAAGTCCGCCGCTCTCGCCGATGTCGTATTTGCAGCCTGCGTGCTGCTCGCCGCCTGCGCCGGCAGCGCCTTCGCCGAAGAGGCCAAGCCCGCGGCGAAGGCCGACCCGGCCAAGGGCCAGGTCACCTCGACCAACGTCTGCGCGGCCTGCCACACCAGCGACGGTTCGCGCGGCAGCCCGGCGAACCCGATCCTGCAGGGCCAGCACCCCGAATACCTCGTCAAGCAGCTGAAGGAGTTCAAGGCCGGCGCGCGCCAGAACGCCGTGATGTCGGGCATGGCCGCACCGCTCAGCGAAGACGACATGAAGAACGTCGCTGCGTTCTACGCCGGCAAGCAGGCGAAGCCGGGCTTCGCGAAGAACAAGGCGACCGTCGAACTCGGCGAGAAGATCTACCGCGGCGGCATCGCCGAGCGCAGCGTGCCGGCGTGCGCCGGCTGCCACAGCCCGAGCGGCGCCGGCATCCCGGCCCAGTACCCGCGCCTGGCCGGCCAGCACGCCGACTACACCGAGGCGCAGCTGGTCGCCTTCCGCAGCGGCGTGCGCAAGAACAGTGATGCGATGACGGGCGTGGCCGCGAAGCTGAACGACCGCGAGATCAAGGCGGTCGCCGACTACATCGCCGGGCTGAACTGACCCTTTTCGGCGCGGCGGCCTGCGGGCCCGGATAATCCGCCGATGAGCGTCTCCACCACCGGGATCGAACTGCGCACGCGCTCGCGCGGGCTGCGCGACGCCGTCGAGCTGGTCTCGTCGATGCGCTTCTCGATCTCGCTGCTCACGGTGATCTGCATCGCCTCGGTGATCGGCACCGTGGTCAAGCAGCACGAGCCGTTCAACAACTACGTCAACCAGTTCGGGCCGTTCTGGGCCGAGCTGCTGTCGCGCGTCGGGCTCTACTCGGTCTACAGCGCGTGGTGGTTCCTGCTGATCCTCGCGTTCCTGGTCGTCTCGACGAGCCTGTGCATCGCGCGCAACGCGCCGAAGATCGTCGTCGACCTGCGCACCTACAAGGAGCAGATGCGCGAGCAGTCGCTCGCCTCGTTCCACCATCGCGGCATGGCCGAGGTCGCCGAGTCGCGCGACGCCGCGTTCGAGCGCATCAGCGCGCTGCTCGTGCACGCCGGCTGGAAGGCGAAGGTGCAGGTGCGGCGCGACGGCGAGCGCGAGACCGGCACGATGATCGCCGCGCGCCGCGGCGCCGCCAACAAGCTCGGCTACATCGCGGCGCACTCGGCGATCGTGCTGGTGTGCGTGGGCGGGCTGCTCGACGGCGACCTGATCGTGCGCGCGCAGATGGCGCTGCAGGGCAAGGCCGCCTACACCGGCGGCGGCTCGATGCGCGACGTGCCGGCGCAGTACCGCCTCGGCCCCGGCACGCCGACCTTCCGCGCCAACCTGCTCGTGCCGGAGGGTTCGCGCTCGAGCACCGCGGTGATCGGCATGCAGGACGGCGTGGTGCTGCAGGACCTGCCGTTCGACGTGGAGTTGAAGAGGTTCATCGTCGACTACTACGAGACCGGCATGCCCAAGCTCTTCGCGAGCGAGATCGTGATCCACGATCACGCCGACGGCACGTCGACGCCCGCGGTCGTGAAGGTCAACGAGCCGGCGTTCCACCGCGGCGTGGCGATCTACCAGAGCAGCTTCGACGACGGCGGCTCGACGCTGAAGCTGCGCGGCCTCCCGATGGGCGGCGCCGGCGCGCCGTTCGAGATCGACGGCAGTGTCGGCGGCAGCTCGCAGATCTCGAACGGCGACTCGAAGCTGACGCTCGAGTTCACCGGCCTGCGCGTGATCAACGTCGAGAACCTCGGCGGCGCGCCAGCCGTCGGCGGGGCGACCGACGTGCGGCGCGTCGACCTCATGCGTTCGCTCGAAGACCACCTCGGCTCGGGCGCGCGCGGCACCGGCAAGAAGACGCTGCGCAACGTCGGCCCGTCGGTCAGCTACAAGCTGCGCGACGCCTCGGGCCAGGCGCGCGAGTTCAACAACTACATGCTGCCGGTCGAGCTCGACGGCCAGCGTGTATTCCTCGCCGGCGCGCGCGACAAGCCCGACCAGGAGATGCGCTACCTGCGCATCCCCGCCGACGACCAGGACGGCATCGACGGCTGGGCCCGCCTGCGCGCCGCGCTCTACGACCCGGCGCTGCGCACCCAGGCCGCGGCACGCTACGTCAAGCTCGCCACGCCCGCCGACAAGCCCGAGATGGCCGCGCAGCTCACCACCACCGCCGAGCGCGCGCTCGCCCTGTTCGCCGGCGCCGACGCCGGTCGCCCGAGGCAGGAGCCCGCGAAAGACGGCGCCGACCCGAGCAAGCCGCCGGGCGGCCTGCAGGCGATCTCCGACTTCATCGAGTCGAGCGTGCCCGAGGCCGACCGCGCGC